>JAUPKM010000070.1 GCA_030837445.1 Actinomycetota bacterium | reverse complement strand
GGCGCTGGGGTTGCCGGTCGAGCTGACTGAGGTGGGGAGCGAGTCGATCCCGGCAGGACTGCGCCGTGGCGTGGACTACCTGGACCACGAGTGGTTCAACGAGTTTCACAGCGAAACCGCCATGATGCGATACCTGCGTAGGCTCTCCGACGCCGACCTGGCGCTGGATAGGTCGATGATCCCGCTCGGATCGTGCACGATGAAGTTGAATGCCGCTGTGGAGATGGAGGCGATCAGTTGGCCGGAGTTCGCGGAACTGCATCCGTTCGCGCCAGCTGAGGAGAGCGCCGGATATGCCGAATTGATCAGCCGGCTGGAGTCCTGGTTGGCAGCCATCACGGGGTACGACGCGGTGTCGGTGCAACCGAACGCGGGCAGTCAGGGTGAGTTCGCCGGCTTGCTCGCCATCCGCTCGTACTTGGTCGACCAGGGGCAGCCCGAGCGAGACGTCTGCCTGATCCCGTCCAGCGCGCACGGAACGAACGCGGCAAGTGCGGTGATGGCCGGACTGCGGGTGGTGGTCGTCGGCTGCGACGAGCGCGGCAATGTCGATCTGGCTGATCTGCAGGCGAAGATAGCCCTGCACGCGACGTCCCTGGCAGCGCTGATGATCACCTACCCGTCGACTCACGGAGTCTTCGAGCAGGAGGTGCAACAGATCTGCGGATTGGTCCACGACGCCGGCGGACAGGTCTACCTCGACGGCGCCAATCTCAACGCGCTGGTGGGACTCGCACCACCTGGCCGGTTCGGCGCCGACGTTTCACATCTGAACCTTCACAAGACTTTCTGCATTCCCCATGGCGGCGGCGGCCCCGGTGTTGGCCCGGTTGGCGTCAGGGCGCACTTGGCTCCTTATCTGCCCGGTCATCCGCTGCGGCCCGAAGCGGGGCCCAGCGGTCGCGGCTACCGAGACGGCGGCGTCGGACCTGTCAGCGGGGCGCCCTGGGGGAGTGCCGGCGTCTTGCCGATTCCCTATGCCTACATCCGACTGATGGGCTCTGACGGCCTTCGGCAAGCGACTCGTACCGCAGTTCTGTCGGCCAACTACCTGGCCGCCCGACTGAGAGAGCATTACCCGATTCTCTACTCGGGTGAGACTGGCCTGGTCGCGCACGAGTGCATCGTGGACATCCGGGCAATCACCAAGGCGACCGGGGTGACCGTGGACGACATCGCCAAGCGACTCATCGACTACGGCTTCCATGCCCCGACCATGTCCTTCCCGGTGGCGGGCACGTTGATGATCGAACCGACCGAGAGCGAGGATTTGGCCGAACTCGACAGGTTCGTCGCCGCGTTGGCGGCGATCAAAGCGGAGATCGACCGGATCGCAGACGGCCGGGTCGCCGTGACTGACTCGGAACTGCGGCACGCGCCGCACACGGCACTATGTTTGGCAGGTCCGTGGGGGCGCGAGTACGACCGGATGGCGGCTGCCTATCCGGCGGGGCCGGATCCGGGCAAGTATTGGCCGCCGGTGCGGCGGATCGACGGAGCCCATGGTGATCGAAACTTGGTGTGCAACTGCCCGCCGCCGGAGGCGTTCGAGTAGCAGCTGGCTACTCGGTTCGCCGCTGCTGGCGGCGGGCAGTTGCGTTGGACGGGTGATCAGCTGGTTGCTGTCACCTTGATCGCCGAGATCTCCAACTCGATCGTGATCTTCTCGCCCACCAGCACCCCGCCGGCATCCAGCTTCGCGTTGAAGTTGACCCCGAAGTCGGTCCGGTTGATCGTGGTCGTGCCCTCGAAGCCCACTCGATCATTACCGAACGGGTCGGTAGCGGCACCGGTGAACTCAAATGCCACTGTGACTGACTTGGTGACGCCCTTGATGGTCAGGTCGCCCACGACATCGAAGCTGTCAGGACCCGTCTGGCTGACCCCGGTGGACACGAAGGTGATCTCCGGGAAGTTCGGCGCATCGAAGAAGTCGTTGGTGCGCAAGTGCTCATCTCGCTGCTGGTTGCGGGTGTCGACGCTGGCGACCTGCATCGTGACTTCGGCCTTCGATTCAGCCGGGTTTTCAGTGTCGAGCGTGATCGAACCGGCGAAGTCGTCGAAGCTGCCCCGGACCTTGGTGACCATCGCGTGACGGGCGACGAAGCCCAGTCGGCTGTGGCTCGGGTCCAGCGTGTAGCTGCCAGTGACGGTCGGTGTGAGGGTTGCGGTGCTCATTAGGACTCCCTGAGTAGGTGCGCTGCTTCTGGTTGTAGTTGCGGGTTCAACTATATAGAAGATTGTAGACATGTCAACAATGCGCGTATAGTCCATCGTGTGACGGATCCGAAATGGCTGACCGAGTCCGAGGATCGGGCATGGCGCGGTCTGCACGAGATGAATCGCGCCCTTGATCACGTGCTGAGCCGCAGGTTGGGAGACGACTCCGGGCTTTCGATGGCCGACTATGAGTTGCTCGTGCCTCTCTCCGAGGCGGCCGGCCGTCGATTGCGGGCGCGAGATCTAGGCCAGCTCGTGCAGTGGGAGAAGAGCAGGCTCTCGAAACACGTTTCTCGGATGGAGCAGCGGGGGCTGGTCTCTCGGCAGGAATGTTCCGCCGACGCTAGGGGGTCCTTCATCTGTCTCACGGAAGCCGGTTGGGTCGCCATCACGGCGGCGGCGCCGGATCATGTCGAGGCCGTCCGGCGCTACTTCGTGGACTTGCTGGACGCGGGGGAGTTACGGATGTTCGCGGAAGTCTCCGATCGAGTGGTGGCTCGCGCTAGTGAAGGCGCTGGACCGACGGACCCCTGTGACTAGTCACCGCCGGCGGCTCCTGCCGCCTCCGCCAGTGGGATGCCCTCCCCGGGACTGCTGCGCTTTACGTCTCCGGGGAGGGCATCCCACTGGCGGCGGCTCCGTGGGTGGTGGAGGCTAGGCGCGCTCGAGGGAATCGAGGCCCTCACCGGGGTGGGGGACGCCGTGACGGCGATCCATGATCAGGCTCGCCACCCCGACTGCGGAAAGTGCCAAGGCCACGACCGCTACCACGGTGGCGACTTGAGCCACGCTTGCGTGCCAGACGCTGACTCCCGCGAAGATGAACACCACCGCCGCCCACAGCGCGAACACTGCCCGGCGGTCATCGACGGCGAGTCGGGAGTAGAGCAGGAACTGGGCCAGCGAGAAAGCTGCGCCGATCAGGCCGAAGATCCACAGATCGGGTGCGAGGGAGGTGTACTCATCGCCGGCCACCACTGCGATGACCAGGCCGGGCATCAGGGCCAGTGCCAATACCAGCACTGCGCCGATGGCTGCAACGGCCCCGGCCGCGATGGCGGTCGTCTGCTGCCGTCGATCATCGGCCATTCGTGGGAATGCGACGACGGCAATGAAGGCCGGTAACCAGAAGGCGATCTTGGTGACTATGGCACCAACGGCGTAGGCACCGGACTCCGGACCTGTGAGGTAGAACCGGGCGAGCAAGAGATCGACACTCGTCGCGACGAACAGTGCGAACATCGCGTGCGAGGCGTGGATGACTTGCCATCGCAGATCCTTGATGACTACCGGCGGGCCAGTGGCGATGCGTCGGACTATGAGCATCCCGACGGTCGCGCCCAACCACGTGCCCAGGCACATCAGTGCGATGGTGCCCGTCACGGTCCCGAACGCAAGCAGTCCCACCAGCCCACCGAGCAGGCGCCCGACCCCGGTCACGATCAGCAGCGTGCCGAGCCGCAGGTGTTGTTCACGTCCCTGAGCTAGTCCGTACTGGCCGCCGGCGACCGTCAACGGAGCCAGCATCAGCGCGACGCAAGCAACGACGAAGGCACCCGATTGATGCAACAACGAACCGATGATCGGTGAGCTCAGCAACCCGACAACCGCCAGCAGGGCTCCTGCAGACACCCCAAAACGCAGAATTCGCGCGCCGACCGCATCCCGCTCAGGAGTCGCCGAGGTGACCACCAACCTGGCCGCCACCGCCTGTAAGCCGAAGGCGACAACGTTGCCGATGATCACCAGGTTCAACAGGGACGCCAGGGCCCCGAATTCCGACTGGGTCAACAGCCGGGCGCCGGCCACGTTCAGTAGATAGCCGAACACCTGGACCAGGCCGAGGGAGATCGCCACGATGCCCGCGCCACGCAGGATGGACGGGCCCGCAGCGCCCTGCTCGGGTGGCGTGGCCGGCACTGCCGCCGCTGCCGTCGGGTCAGGCGTCTCTGCTGTCATCCGGTTGTGATCCTCCTTGGGGTCCAGCGTAGGTGTCCGGCAGTCAACCGGACGGGAAAGGCGGAATCCGCGCAGCCGGCCGGATTGTCCGCGACGTTGGCCGGATTGACCGCCGCCGGCCCGGCGGGCGCGATTAGATGGGGTTCTGATGGACGCCAGCGACCGATCCGCGGAACCCGCCAATGACCGATCCGGCGAATCCCCCGTGGATACCACCTACGGGCCTCACGGTTGGCGCCGGTGGATAGTGCCCGGCTGGGTGGTGGTGCTGGCGACCTTGATCCTTGCCCCGCTACTGGCGCCCGGATATGTGCTGAACCTTGACATGGTCTTTGTACCTCGGCAGACCCTCCTGCCGTGGATGCTCGGGCTCGAGGGTGGGCTGCCACGGGCGGTTCCGCAGGACCTGATCGTTTCCCTCGTCTCCGGTCCAGTGCCCGGCCAAGTGCTGCAGAAAGCGGTGTTGGTCGCCGTTGTGGTACTCGCCGGCCTGGGCGCAGCGAGGGTGCTCAGGCGATCCAGCGTTGGCGTT
>JAUPKM010000502.1 GCA_030837445.1 Actinomycetota bacterium | reverse complement strand
GAAGTCCCGCCACACCTCCACCACCGGCCCACCCGACGACGATGACGATGACGATGACGATGACGACCGTGCCATACCGTTCACCCCCCAAGGCGACACACCGAACGAACCAAACCGAACGAACCGAACGAACCTGCCCGCTCGAACTTACGTTCTAAGGATACTTCGAGCGTCCGACAATTGCGCGAAGTCGCGTCGGCCAGGTCCGTGATAAGGCGCCTGCCGCGCAGAATCGTATGCATCGTCCCGGGGCCGAATGGTCCGATGGCGTCACAGTCTGGGTGCACACCCAAGACCCGACGGTGTCCTGGCTTCCTGAGGTCCGCCCTGGGGTGCGACGACTCGCCACCGACCACTCGCCACCGATCCACGGCACCGAATCACACACGGGAACGGAAAACCATCAGGCCCGCCGACCGTAGCCTCAACCCGCTGGGCTGCCTCTCGAACCCACGATCAACAAACGACAGCAAGCTCAAAGTTGGACAATCCGCCGGGGAGAAGTTCAGCCGACGGAGCTGTAGGCCACCACGCTGCGCCGGATCGATCTCGCGGCGAGTACGGCGTTCTTCGCGACCGCCGCCGAATCCTCACCGGACAGCACGCCCGCCGCGTCGGCCACCTGCCCAAGGAAGTCCGCGAGCTGTTTGCACCACCGTACGAAGTCGCCGGGGGCCAGTTCGCACTCCCGCAAGACCTCCTGCAGTGGGCGGCCGTTTACCCATCTGAAAGCTGGCCAGGCGAATCTGGCGTCCAGGTCTCCCAGGAATGCCACCCGGTGTTCGCGCTCGAGCGACTTCAGGTCGGCCAGCAGTCGGCCTTGGTCACGGATCACGGTCGCCACTCGCGAGTTCGGCATGCGCGGAGCGACAGGCTCCTCGCTCGCGCGTCCTTGGAACACCAGTGTTGAGCAGGCGGCGGCGAGTTCGGCCGGGTCTAATCCGTGCCACAAACCGGTCCGCAAGGCCTCGGCCGCCAGCAGATCGTTGTCGTTGTAGATGCGGGCGAGCATTCCTCCAGGTGGGGTCACTTCAGCACCGTCGGCAGCAGAGGTCAGATATCCCAGGTCAGCCAGGACCGCGCATACCCGGTCGAACTGTCGGGCGATCGAGTTGGTGCGCTGCTCGACCCGCGCGGACAGCGAATCGATTTCACGCTGCAGCCGGTAGTACCGCTGGGCCCAGCGCGCGTGGTCCTCGCGCTCGTCGCACCCATGGCAGGGGTGTTTGCGCAGCCGCGCCCGCAACTGCTGGATCTCAACGTCGGCGGTACCGGGGCCGCCGCGCTCCTTGCGTGGCCGGCGGATCTCCACCCCTCGCACCTTGTCGAGTAGGGAGTGGGCCAAGTCCCGGCGGGCGGTCGCGCTTCGGGCATTGAAATTCTTCGGGATGCGGACCCGTTCGACTGGCTCCACGGGACCCGGGAAGTCGACCACCGACAGGCGCCGAACCTGTCGATCGACGGTCATCACCTGGGGTCGAGGATCCTCTCCATCGACCAGACCAGGGTCGATCACGACCGCCGGCCCTGCCCGCCGCCCTGTCGGCACGACGATGATGTCCCCTGGGCGGAGCCGCTCGAGGGTTCGGGCGGCGCTGGACCTGCGAGCAGCCTGACCTGCTCGCGACAGCGACTTCTCTCGCTGGCCGATCTGCTCACGGATGCCCGCGTACTCGACGAAGTCCCCCAGGTGGCAGACCATTGCCTCCCGATAACCTTCGGCCGCCTCCTCCTGCCTGCGGAGTTGGGTGGCAAGCCCCACCACCGCTCGGTCGGCCTGAAACTGCGCGAACGAGGTCTCCAACACCTCCCGGGCCGTGTGGTGCCCCAGCTGGGCCACCAGGTTTACGGCCATGTTGTAGGACGGATGGAAGCTGGACCTGAGCGGATAGGTGCGGGTCGAGGCGCGACCGGCGAGGTCGACCGGGTCGAGCCCCTGATGCCAGACGACCACAGCGTGACCCTCGACATCGATACCGCGGCGACCGGCCCGACCGGTGAGCTGGGTGTACTCCCCCGGGGTGATGTCGGCGTGGGTCTCGCCGTTCCATTTGCTCAACTTCTCGAGCACTACGCTGCGGGCTGGCATGTTGATTCCGAGCGCCAGCGTCTCGGTTGCGAAGACCGCCTTGATCAGTCCCCGTTGAAACAGTTCCTCGACGACCTCTTTGAAGGTGGGTAGCATGCCCGCGTGGTGAGCGGCCACCCCGCGGCTGAGCATCTCCACCCAGTCGTCGTAGCCGAGCAGGGCGAGGTCAGCCTCGGGCAGGTGAGCGCAGGCGGTGTCCGCGATATCACGGATCAGGGCCGCCTCCGCCGCACTGGTCAGCCGAAGGCCACCCGCGACGCACTGGTCGGCGGCGGCGTCGCAGCCGGCCCGGGAGAAGATGAACGTTATTGCGGGCAGCAGGTCGTCTTGCCGCAACTTCTCAATCACTTCGATTCGGCTCGGCGGCCGCGGCCCGCGGGGTCCGCGCCGGCGGTAGCTGCCACGATTGGCGTTCAGCTTCTCGGCCTGCCGCGCCTCCCGGGCCAACCGCGCCAATTCGGGGTTGAGCTGACCGGCATCCTGATCGGCGTAGAGATCGTGCAGCCGATTGCCCACCGCGACGTGTTGCCACAGAGGCACCGGACGGTGCTCCTCGACGATCACAGTTGCCGATCCGCGCACGGTGGCAAGCCAGTCCCCAAACTCTTCGGCGTTGCTGACCGTGGCCGACAGAGCCGCCACCGAGACACTCTCCGGCAACTGGATCAGCACCTCTTCCCAGACTGCCCCCCGGGAACGGTCCGCCAGGTAGTGCACCTCGTCCATCACCACGTGGCTCAGGCCAGTGAGCGCGCTGGACTGCTCATAGAGCATGTTGCGCAGTACCTCAGTCGTCATCACGACGACGGGCGCGTCGCCGTTGATCGAGTTGTCGCCGGTCAGGAGGCCAACGCCCGCTTCCCCATAGGTCGCCACCAGATCGCCGAACTTCTGGTTACTCAAGGCCTTGATGGGCGTGGTGTAGAAGGCTCGGCTGCCGGCGGTGACAGCCAGGTGGATGGCGAACTCGCCTACCACTGTCTTACCCGAGCCCGTGGGCGCCGCCACCAGCACGGTGTCGCCGGCCTCCAGGGCACGGCAGGCACGGACCTGAAAATCGTCGAGTTGGAACTCAAGCCCGGCGGTAAACTTCCCCAGTTCGGTGGTGCGGTCGCGCTCACGGAGCTTGGCCGCGGCGAATCGTTCGGCGGGCGAAGTCACGGACTCGACTCTAGTGGCGGCACGGCACGATGGCGGTGACCGCCTTCGGCCTGACCTCGATGTCTATCGGCAGCGGTCCGACTCGTTCACCGTCGGCGTAGGCGACTTGCCTGGCAGCGTCGAGGTGGATGGTGTGTGCCGAGTACACAGTCACGGACTCGTGCTCGATGTGACGTCCGGAGAAGACCTTCGGAAATACCTTCAGGAAGGTGCCCTTGCTCACCTCGCCGAGGAACGTGACGGCCAGCTCGCCGTCGTCGACTATCGCGGTCGGACATACCTTCATTCCACCCCCGTAGGAGACGCCGTTCCCCACCGCGACCAGCATCGCCTTCGCATCATGGTTCCGGCCGTCGACTGTAAAGGTGTAGTCGAGTGGTTTGAACACCCGCAACTCCGCCAACGTGCTGATCAG
>JAUPKM010000501.1 GCA_030837445.1 Actinomycetota bacterium | reverse complement strand
GTCGGCCACGTTGTCGTGGCGTGGCTCTGGCTGGACCAGATGGTCACCGCCGCCGCCCAGAGTGGGGACTTCTACGATGGCAAGCGGGCAGCCGGTCGATACTTCTTCCGCTACGAACTGCCCGCGATTGGACCCCGACTTGACCTGCTCGACAGCCTCGAACGCACCACTCTGGACAGCCGCCCGGAGTGGTTCTGACGTGGCCGATCCGCGGTCCGGGCGAAGATGATCGCCCAGCCCCCGACTAGCCTCCGCGGCACGCCGCTGAGATTCGACCGCGCGCGCGCCATCCGGCGAGCTGGCTGGATCGGCGTCAGCCTGGCTGCGGCGACCTTCGGGATCGCCCTGCTCGCCTGGCCACTGGGGTGGTGGGAATCGGCCGCCCGTGCCTGGCGCTGGTACCCCATGTCGGGCTGGGTCGGGCTGCTCGGCCTGCTGACCTGTCTGGCGGCGACCATCCTGCTGCTGGATCGTCGACGTCTTGCCGCTGGCCTCTTCGTCGCCTCCTGCACGGTCGGGATCGGCTACTTCCTGATCTTCTGGTTGCTCCACTCCGACCTCCAATCCGACGACACGACCCTGGCCAACGGCATTCAACTGGATCCTTGGGGGGACCATCCGGCCCCGTGGATTCTGGTACTGATCATCACCGTGGCCGGCGGTGGCTTGCTCGCCGCCCTGGGCAGGCTGGAGCGGGTGTTCTCGTCCGCGATCACTGCCGTGTTCACGGCCTCCCTGCTCTACCTGCTCGGTAGCGCCTACGGCGTCGGCTATCCGCTCGTACCCAACCCAGCTTCCGTTGTGTCGATCGCTCCGGGCCTTGCCACCCTCGGCCTCAGCGTGGCGGTCGCCACCGCCCGGCCACACGCCAGACCGATCAGTTGGCTGGCCACGAAGGAGGGGGTGGTCGGCCTGGCCGTGCTGATCGCCAACCTGGTGCTGGCGCCGGCGCTGCTGCGGTTGGCCACCGGGATCCTCACCATGGCCGGGATCGACCATGCCGCGGACTTTGCCGCGATCGTGGTGATCATCATCATCGTCGGCCAGGTGATGATCGGCATCGAGTACCTTGCCGATCGAGGACGCTGGTCGCGATTGTTGGCCATTGCTGCCGATGGGGTGCTGATTGTGCGCACCGACGGCGTCATCACCGACGCCAATGCCGAGGTCGCCGGAATCCTCGGCGTCGAACCCGAGGCGATTCCCGGCACGGTGCTGGAGCAGTGGCTACCCGAAGGATTCCGGGCCAGGCACGCCCAGCTACGGCAGACGATGGTCGCTGACCCGCGGCCGTTGGACACGACCGGTGGTCGGCTGCTCGCCCGCCGCGGAGACGGCCAGGAGGTTCCCGTCGACGTGTCCGTCCGCCCGGTCCGGTCCGGCGAGGAACTCTACTTCGTCGTCGCCGTGCGGGACGCGATGCTCGCTGATCAGCTGCAGGCAGAGAACGCCGAAACTCGTGCCCTGCTGGCGGAGGCAACCGAGGAGTCCGTGATCGGCCAGGTCCTGGTGAATGCGGAGGGGCGCGTAATCCAGGCGACCCCGGCACTGGCCGCGATGCTGGGCGTGTCATCGCCAGCGGAGCTCATCGGCCGACCGGGGGCCTCACTGATTGCGGCCGCAGACCTACCGGAGGCCGCGCAGGCCTTACTGCCCATCTTGGAGGGCGACACCGATACCGGTGAGTGCGAGGTCAGGCTGCTCACCGCCGACGGTGTGGTGGTCTGGGGTCACATCGTGGCCAGATCCCTGCACGTGTCCTCGCGAAGCCGAGTGATCTCAGCCCAGGTGCTGGACATCACGGCGCGCCGCGAGGCCGAGGAACGCGCCGCCGAAGCACTGGCGGACTTGGAGTTCCGCACCACCCACGACATCTTGACCGGCCTTCCCAACCGTGGCGCCCTGACCAGCCACCTCCACGAATTGGCGGCGACGCGCTCGCCGCTGTCAGCCCCATTCGCAGTGCTCTACTGCGATATCGACAATTTCAAATTCGTCAACGACGAATTCTCCCACGCCGCTGGTGATGAGCTTCTGGTGGCGATTGCGGAGCGGTTGAACGCGCGACTTGACGACGGCGACCTGTTGGCCCGGGTCAGCGGTGACGAGTTCGTGCTCGTGCTGGCCGAGGTGGGGTCCGCTCAGACCGCGGCCGCCGCGGGCCAGGGGTTGCTGGACGCGATCCGTGAATACCCATTCCATGTGGGTCTCGGCACGGTCCACAGCAGTCTCAGCATCGGTATCTCGGTATCACGCCCGAATGCCGACATCGACACTTTGTTGCGGGAGGCGGACTTGGCGCTGTTCGCGGCCAAGGCCCACGGTCGGGCCCAGGTCCGGATCTTCGACAGCGCGATGAGGGAGCGAGCAGATCTGCGCAGGCAGGTGTCGGAGAGCCTCAGCGCGGCGCTGGAACACGACAAGATTCACGCCTGGCTGCAGCCGATCGTGCGGATGTCCGACCGAACGGTCGTCGGCTATGAGGCGTTGGCTCGGTGGGACAGCGACGAGGCGGCAATCCCCACGCAGGACTGGATCGACCTCGCCGACGAGGTCGGCCTACTCGCCCCGGTCGGCGAGC
>JAUPKM010000500.1 GCA_030837445.1 Actinomycetota bacterium | reverse complement strand
TGCATGGACAAATCCCTCCACGGGACGATCGGCCTCCGTTTGGTGAGCCAGGGAGGCCACCACGAACGTCGAGTCCAAGCCACCCGAGACCGTCGATACCAGGGGTCCAACGCGTCCCATCAAGTCCGCTACGACACCGTCGAACGTCTCCAAGTACTCACCGAGCACCCCTGGGCCAGCGAGTTCCGGTTCCCCGCAAACCTCAGGCCCGCACCATTGGCGCACGACAGGAGCCCGTTCCGACGACCAGACGAGGGTGTCCCCGGCGGCGGCGCGGGTGACCTCCAGGTACGGCGTCCGTTCAACGTCGGTGTGGAGTAGCGCAAAGTCCCGGAGGTACTCCTGATTCAAGTGCGTGCGGGCATGACGCGCCCTGATGACGGAACCGGGGTCCGTGGCGAGGATCAGCCTCGGCGCGCGCTCTCCCGCTGATCGCGCTTCCAGCGGCGGGGGGGCCTCCGCCTCCACACTCCAGAACAGGCCACTGGCCAGCATGGTTGAACAAGTGGCGGCCAGCGAGCCATCTGGGCGCAGCGCCGCTGCCGCCCACGGCACTTCGACCACGGTGTCGACGGGATCGTCGAACCGTGAGAGACGCCCAACCAGTCGAATCGCCTCGGACTCAGTCAGCAACCCGTAGACGGCACCGGCCACGCGTTCACCGTCGCGCACCTTGTGAGTGGCCACCCGGACGCTGAGCTGACCCCCGCCCCAGAGAACCACCAGGCCAGCTTGCTGAGATGGCCGCCGAGGAGATGCCGTCATGGCAGACAGACTAGGCGCACGTGGCCTCGGTCCGCCTTGTCTACCGATGCCTGTGCGGGCTCGGATTGCGGCAAGCATCCACGGGTTGTTGAGCATGGCGGAGAACTTCGACCAACTTCGACTCTGACGTCACCTACGAAGTCGAATACGACAACATGGTCGAGGATGGCGACACACTCGACTGTCGACTTTGGACCACGACCGCGTGATCGGACACCGAACCAACACGGATCAAAGTCCTGCTGATCGCCCGATTCCGTGGCGGCGGGATCGGGCCTGCCAACGCCCAGTGACCGAACGTGAGCCTCCACCCCCGCATACGGAGTCAGCCAAATGCCATCCTCCCCCGCCGCCATTGCGTGCAACCAGCCCCCGTCGCGCGACGGCGGTTCGGGCAGTCGCGCGAATCGTTCCGGCAGGCTCGCACGGTGTCTGATTTGCCCAGCGACGAGTGCTCAGCACCTCCCCGCGACCCGGACATCGACCGCACCGCGACTACTTACTGGCGCGAGATTGCACCTCAGGAGCGCTCGTGGCTGCTCGTGCTCGGAACTCCACCTTCGCTGGCCGGTTCTCGGGCGGGCTGACGCTCCTCGAACGCCTCCGCGATCGCCTTCGAGCGCGACAACCAGACGATCCCCACGAAGATCACCATGGCCGAGACGATCATCATCGCGATGTTGAAGGCACCGCCTTGCAGTACCTCCCCGAACAGGTACATACCCAGCAGCGTGGCCACGATCGGGTTCAGCGACATCACCGCCGGGAAGGAGGCCGTGATCGGCCCGGCCCGGAACGCCATCAACGGGAACAGCACCCCCAGCAGGGCCGCGATCAGTGTCACGTAGATGAACCAACTGGAGAAGAGAGCGCCGATGCCGTCCGCCGCAGAGTCGATCGTGCCCTTCGTCAGCGGTGCGACGAGCCCATTCATCAGACCCCCGGCCGCGCCGAGGAGAGCGGCGCGGGGGCCGCCGTGCATCCGGTAGCCGATCAGGATGGCGATGAGGCAAAGCAGCGAGACGCCCGCGACCGCAATGAACCAGCGCAGCCCGGTCGCGTTGTCCAAGCCTTCGCTGGGCTTCGAGAAGGTGACGAAGCTGGCGATGCCGACGGTGACGACCAGCGCGCCGAGCCAGTCACTACCGGCGATCGTGGTGCCGCTGATCCAGTGGGCGAACGGCAGGATGAACACCAGCTGCGTCACGAAGACGACCTGGATCACCGACAGGTTGCCGAGGCCCAGCGACGCGATGTGGAACGCGTAGCCCACCACCATCAGCAGGAATCCCAGCAGGAACAGCGGCTTCTTCAAGGTGCCGAGTACCGCGCTCGCCTCGCTGGTGCCCGCGGCGTGGCCGCCGCTGTTGGCGGCCTTGTGCTGCAGGACGTTGCTCAACGCTTCGATCGCCGCAGCCAGCAGCACGAGCACAATCGCGAGGTACTGGGTCGCCATGGGTGTCCTCGTCGCCGATCGATGGGTCGCGCGCAGTCGCGCGGGCTGGCCTACCCTACCGACGGAACACGGGGAAGCCCCGGACTTCTGCGGAGCGTCGTCCGCTGGCGCCACCCATTCCGGCCGCTTCCGGTCACCTCGCACCTCCGGCCCCCCCGCCTCCTGTTCCGGCGGCCTCCGCGTGTGCGACTGCCACAGGGCTCCCGGCCGCCTCCGCCTGTTCCGGCCGCCTCAGGCAGTGCAACTGCCTCAGGGCTCCCGGCCCCGCCTCCGCCTGTGCACCCAAGGTGGACATACCGCACTCAACGCACACTCTGACGCTCCGGACTGCCCCCAAGCCGTGGCAGGATTCGACGCATGCCGCTCGACCCGGATTTCGCCGCCCTGCTGCCCGCGTTCGCCGCCATGGACGACCCGCCGCTGTGGGCTATCACTCCAGCCGCGGCGCGCCAACGACGCGAGGAGTCGGCAGCTGTCTCGGCAGGCTCCGCACCACCAGCGCCGGTGGGATCGGTAACCGACGTCGTGCTCCCCGGGCCAGCTGGGGACATGCGGGCGCGCATCTACCGACCGGAGGAAGCCGCCAGCACCACAGCCACGGTGGTCTACTTCCACGGCGGCGGCTTCGTGATCGGCAACCTGGACACCCATGACGGCGGCGCCCGGGAGATCGTGCGCGGGACCGGAGCGGTCGTGTTGAGCGTCGACTACCGACTGGCGCCCGAGGCCCCCTTCCCCGCAGCCGTCCAGGATTGCCTGGCCGCGACCCGCTGGGCGCGGCAGCACATCGACCAACTCGGCGGCGACCCTGGCAGGCTCGCGCTGACGGGTGACAGCTCGGGCGGCAACCTCGCCGCCGTCGTCGCCCAGTTGTGTCGCGACGAGGGCGGCCCGGCGCTGGCCGCCCAGTTGCTGTTCTACCCCGTGGCCGACTACTTCGGCGACTACCCCTCGCACGTGGAGAACGCGGACGGGCCGGTCCTGACGATGGCCAACATGGACTGGTTCATGGGCCACTACCTGGGCCTCGGCACGGGCACAGCGGCCGACGAGGTGCGCGTCGAGGACGAGGGCGCTGGTGCTGCGGCCGGCGACCTCCGGTTCGACCCGCGAGTCTCGCCCCTGCGCAACACCAACCTGCGCGATCTGCCGCCCGCGGTTGTCATCACGGCCGAGTTCGACCCCCTCCGCGACGAGGGCGAGGCCTACGCCGCGGCACTGAAGGCGGCAGGAGTCCCCGTGATCGCGAGGCGCGCAGACGGAATGATCCACGCCTTCTTCAGCATGACCGCCCTCTCCGCAGGGGCCGCTGCCGCGACGCACACAGCGCTAGCCGATTTCGCGGTACTACTGGAGCGCTGACCTCAACCGAGTTCGGGCACAAGCACGTCGCACCTGATGCCAGGCGCCTTGGCCATTCTGCCGTCAAGGGTGACGAGGGTGACGCCGAGCGCTTCGGCCAGTGCGACGTAGAGAGCATCCTGAGTACGCAGGTTGTCTCGCAGTTCCCAAACCCGTGCCAGCAACGGTACGTGGCCAAACCGCTCACCAGGCCAGGAAGCAAGACTGACCGTGGCAAGCCTGCCAGCTGTTGAGTCGAGCCTTCGTTCGGCGGTCGCCTTCCGGATAACCCCCATAACCTCAACGTCAATCAGGTGCGGAGCCACCAGGTCAGGGTCGGACGCGAAGGCAACTGAGACTGCCTCAGCGCGTGGCCCGTCGACGATCACCTCGTAAAGGCACGAGGCGTCAACAACCAGCATCTGTCAGCCGCTCCCGCGCAGTTCGTCCAGGACGGCCACCGGGTCTGCGGGCGTGGTCTGCAGATTCCGCCCTGCTGCCTCATGCAGCCACTCGTTCAGGCTGGGGCGCTGGGCCATACGCACCGCTTCCCTGCGGAGCAATTCCGGCACAGAGATCCCTTCGCGCGCAGCCTTGACTGACAACGACGTGTACGTTGCGTCGTCGAGATCGCGAATCTGCACCGTCTTCGACATGACTGCATCTTCTCATGCGGATCCGCATGTGACTAGGCGTTCCTGCGACGGTCGGCAGTGCGGACCTGGGACTACATCACTGGGGGCCGCAGCGAGACGGGTGCCGACGTCGGGGGCGCGGGCTCGGTGTAGCTGATGAATCGGTAGGCGACGTGTTCGTCCTGGACCACGAAGGTGTCGATCCCACCCACGGAACCATGCATGATCATCAGGGCGTACTGGCGCGCCAGCTTGGCCAAGTCGGCGATCGCCGGTACCTCAACGACCGAACCAGTCAGGTCCGGCATCGGGTCCACCGGCAGGAGCAAGGACGCATAGCGTCGACGGATCGACTCCGCCTCGCTCACCTGCGTCGGCTTGGGCGCCATCAGCAGGATGGCCCCAGCGATAGCCAACCCCAGGACGATCAAGCCCAAAGAGACATACCTGGCGAGAGTCACGTTGATCGACATGCCCAGCACGGCTAGCGAGTTCGCCTTGGTCGTCACTGTCTTGGAACCCTCGCCACCGGTCACGATGAGCGTCTCCGGATCATCCGCGAGGGTGAGTTCCAGCGGTGTCAGGTTTAACTTCAGCGCCGGTTCGAACCGTCCCGCACTCGTGTCAATCGTTGGTACCACCGAAATGGCCAGGTTGTCGCCGGCGGGGATGCCCGACGCCTTGGCCCCTGCTTGCGACCGAGCCGCCAACGCGTTCAAGTCGAGGGTGACCGTTCCTTGGTGGTTCGGCTCTTCGAAACTGGTGGGAGCGGCGAGCGGCACGGTCCAGTGCCAACCGCTTGGGTTGGACAGCTGCGCGACGACCTCGACCGTTCCCGGCGGGCCCGTGTAGTTGTAGTGGACGTCAACTTGGTTGGTGAGTTTACGGAAGATGGGATCGGGGGACTTGGCCACCCGCGATTGGTAGGCCGGCGACGTTGGCACTGCAGCGGAATACGCGAACTCGACCTTGCCACCCGCCGCTGCCGCACTCGTCCCCTGGACGGTCAAAGGTTTCGTCCAGGACAGGAGGGCAAGAAGGATCCCCAGGAGCGCGATGGCCCCAGCCACGGAGACGGTTGTCCGCACGCCGGTGGACTGGCCCGTCCACCATGACTTCAGCCAGAAGTCCCCACCGGCTTCCTGGGACACTTTCCGCCTCTTTCGCCGACTGCGTCGCGTCTGGGCTTCCTTCTTGCTCCCCGCGAGTAGCAGCAGAAACGCCAGTGCCGCCAGCATAGGCGGACTTGTGATGCGATCGAGCCAAACTCCACCCTGCGGTATCAGGAACCATTGCTTCCCGACCAGTTCATCCTCGGTCGGATGGTCCGGATCGAGCCAGGAGTTGTTGTCGCCCTTGAACGTGTACTCACCGTCTTCCACCGAGACGATGCGATGCAGGACGACTGTCTTGAGGATTCCGCTGTCGTACGCAACCGCGTCGCCAGGGCCGTACGTGTCCGCTTCGCGGACCATGATGAGATCTCCCGCGTGTATGCCCGGCTGCATGCTGATTCCGTGAGTCGTCACGTAGGTGACGCCACCACCCAGCTGGGAGGGACCCACCCACAGCCATGCCACCGCAAGCGAACAGATCACCCCAACAGTTGCCAAGCGCGCCTTCACTTCGGCACCTTACTGCGTCCAAACATGTTGTCTGCCCCAAGGGAATGGCACCCTTGAGGCAGACAACATAGCGCGGGTCAAAACTCACTCAAGGCCGATCAGGCGGGAGCCTTGTACGCAGTGAGGCCAATACCGTCGATGCTCGCCATCGTCACCGTTCCGCCGGGCGTGCAGGTGATGGTCGTGGTTGGGTTCGCGTAAACGGGTGTGCAGGGCACCGACACCTGCGTGCCACCGGGATTGAGTGTCACGGTGAAAGTCGTGGTAGAGACGTCTCCGGTGACTGTGTAGACAATAGTGGAGAGATTCGTCGGGTTAGTCGCTGGGTTCACTGCCATGGTTGCCACGGTCACTCCTGTAACCGTTGTCGCTCCGTAGCCCTGAGTGGTCGTTCCGGGCACGCTATTGGCGGCCGTATAGGCTGCGCCGCCCGCCGCCACCAGCGCAGCAGCGCCCAGCGCCGCTACTACCTTCGTTGAATTCCTCATGATTGATGCATCTCCTCAAGAAGTGGCACCAACCAGGGGTGCCGCACTGTCATTTTGTTGTGCTGAGGGGCCAGTCACGTCCGCCCCGATCCCTGCGACCGGACCTCCACTTCCTCCGACGACCGACTCACGAATACGCGATCTCTGGCTCACATGTGGCTCCGGCGACTCCCAACCGATGTCTCGATGCGTGACCGACTGACTCCTTTTCGTAACCTTTGTCAATTTATTCCCATGGGCCAGCGACCCGTACATCGGCCGTAAATCCGGTGGGATGAAGTTCCTGTAAGAAGTCCACCCATATGGCTCACTACCCGCCGGTCAACTCGCATCTGGACCTGGCAAGTGGGATACTGCTATGCCCCAGCGCGCCAGGAACGGCCCTGGAGTACGCACCCCGGCTCACCCAAATGGGCCAACATTCAACCCCCATCTGCCACGATCGACCCATGCCAAACAGAGCAGCCCGCTTCGCAGTACGGGCACTCCTGCTTCCGCTTCTGCCGCTGGCGCTTTCCGCGTGCGGAACCGGCGTCTTTCCAGTCCGGTTCGAGGTCTCAATCGAGGATCCCGCCAGCACGATCGGCGCTCCGCCGACGGCCGTCAGCGTATTTGATCCAACCATGGGCGATACCCGGGATTGGGCACAGAAGTTCATGGGTCAAGCCGCGCCCGGCAAGCCCTACGTCACGACCTTCCAAACGACCG
>JAUPKM010000499.1 GCA_030837445.1 Actinomycetota bacterium | reverse complement strand
TCCTTCTCGGCGTGGGTGAGATCCGTGATGGTCTGCTCGATGGCAGCCAGGGACGTCTCCACCTCGGTCCGGGCCTGGGCCAGGGTCTTCAGTTCACCGTCGAGGTCCGCCAGGCGTGCGGCTCGCCGTTGGGCGCGGGCCGTGGCGCCGATGAACTCGCAGATCTGTTTCGGGTGGGCGCCGACCTGCACGCCGAGGGTGAAATGTCCGTGCCTGGTCACCACGACCGACGGTGCGCGGACCACAGAACCCGGGGGAACGATGTCCACGGAGCCGGGAGAGGTCGGTGCGGCGGTTCTCTTGATGATCTCGTGCGCGGAGGAAAGGCTGATCGAGGCCAGCAGGGCATCGATCCGTTCGGCCGGAACCAGTTCCTGGTCCTCGGGGACGAGCAGGTCGCACAGGGTCGCGCCTACCGGCCTGGCCGGCGGGGGAAGCGGAACGAGGTAGCCGTCGACGTCGCCTGCCCCGATGCCGGCACCGGTCAGCTCGCCGTCCGGGTGCACCCAGGCGGTGAGCAGGTTCGCCCCGTACAGGGCACCCTCGACGGCGGCGGCTTCCTCCGCGGGGATCTCGTCACGGAAGCGGACCAGCTGCCAGAGCGGCGCGCCCGCCCTACCTCGGCGGTCAGCCGTCCGCAGATCGTTGTCGGCAGGGGCGTCGTCCCGTTCTGCGGCGATCTCTGCCCGCTGCTCCTGGGTGCGCTCGATCTGCTGTGACAGGTCCTGGTGCGTACTCTCGGACATGCTGCGTTTGGCCACCAGGGTGTCGCGCAGCACCTGAGTATGGGCTTGAAAGGTCACGCTCAAGGGCTCCGCGCCGGGCTGCTCGGCGCGTTCCAGCGCAGCCTCCAGCGCGGGCACGATCTGTGGGGGTAGCTGGCCTCCGGCCTCAGGGTCGGCCCAGCGCGCGGCCCAGTGCGTCAGTTCCTGATGTGCCCGCCGGCGTGCGGACTCCAGTTGATCCTGGTGACTGGCCAGGTTCGTCTCGGCGGCCTCGACCTCGTCGCCTGCCCGCCGGAGTTCCTCCTCAGCCCGGCGTTGCTCCTGCTCAGCGTCCGCGACCTGGTCCAGCAGCGCCTTGACGGCCTCGACGTCGTCCGATCGAGCGACGGCGAGCGCGGCCACGGTCTCGACCAGGCGTTCGCCCCAGGAGAGCGGGTCCTCCTGCAGGGGGATCCCGGCCGACTCTGCGTCGCGGACCAGGTCGCTTCCCGCTCGCTGCACGTCGGCTCGTCCTTGGTCCACCGCTCGCCCGCGGTTGACCGCCTCTTCGTGCAGGCGGTCCACCTCTTCCTGGTCCTTGGCCAGCCGGGTGCGATGCTCGGAGACCGCCTTCTGCGCGTCCTTCGTTCTGGCGCGCAGCTGGTCGATGGCTCCTTGCTGGCGATAGGCGTCACTGGCCAGCAGCACCTGCAGCCGTTGTTCGAGGGAGACCTGGTCCGCCCGTAGACCTCGTAGCTTCTCCGTGGCGATGTGCAGGGCCTCGGTGGCACCGGCTCGTTCGCCGGCGGCCTGACTGATGAGCTCGCATTCTTCACCCGTTGCTGTGACCCTTTGCCGGGCCTGGTCGATGGCGGTGCGGGCGCGGGTGCTCAGGTAGCGCGTGTAGTCCTGCATGAAGCCGGTTACTGCGTTGTCGGCGGCCTGCAACCCCTCGAGGAGGGTCTGGATCTCGGCCAAGTTGTCGAAGTCGCGGGCGGCCTGCGCGACCAAGTGGTCCTCGACCGGGCACAGGCCCGAGGTGAGGGCCTTGGACAGCTCGATCGGGTCGAGGTCCTTGGCCAGCAGTGGCTTGCGCAGCCGCAGCAGCATGTCGACCATCTGGCCGTAGCGTTCGCGGCCGAGGCCGAACAGCCGGTCGTCCACCGCGGCGCGATAGTCGGTGGCGGACTTGAACAGGTGGTCCTCACCCAGGCCGGTGCTGAGCTGCCGCCGGGTCAGCGGCCGGGCCTGCCGGGTGAGCAACCCGAAGTCCACGCCGACCCGACCATCGGTGACGAAGTACCAGCGAACCACGTCGGTGCGTGATCTCTGCGCCCGCAGACCCGCTCCGATCGTCACGCCCTCGACCGTCCCGTCCTCCCGGTGACGGGCGAACTCCATCCACACGTACCCCACCTCGGACTCCTGGCCCCGGTAGAGCAGGTTGGACTTCATGGTCCGGTCCTCGCCGCTGAACGGGTCCAGGCGCCGAGGGTCGAGCTGCCCGTCGAGAACGAACGGGAAGAGCACTTCCAAGGCTTTGGTCTTGCCTGAACCGTTGTGGCCCTTGAGTGCCAGCCGCCCGTCGGCGAAGGCGAACTCTTCGTCGTCGTAGTCCCACAGGTTGATCACACCGGCACGCATGGGCTTGAACCGTGCCGGTGCGTCGGAGAGTTGGGCCTCGCCGGTCGGTGTCACGTGATCTCCTCGCCGGGCGACAGGTCGAACGCCAACTGTGGATCATGGGAGCGGGGCAGCGCCTGGCTGATGTTGCGGTAACGCGCCGCGGCCGGCAGCACCAGGACGCCGCCCGGCAGCCGGTGCACCAGCCGCAGGTCGACCAGCAGGGACACCGCTGCTCGCAGGAGGCCGGAGGGATCGTGTTCCCACTGGGCGGTGAAGGTCCGGGCTCCGAGGTCGTCGTACAACTGGGCCGTCAATGAGGCGAGCAACGTGTCATCGATGAAGGGCACTTCGGACGCCTCTCCGGCTCCGGTCTCCGTCGAAAGGGCCGACCCCGGATTGCCTGCGCCCGGGTTGCGGTGGGGGCGCGCCGACTCGGCAGACTCGCCGGCATGGGGGTCTGCCTGGGGCGGAAGGACGTTGTCCAGGGTGCTTCGTGTGCTGGCGTGAACCTCGCCCAGCGCGGGCATCGGCATCCGCGGCAAGGAAGCTCCGGACGTTGGTTCTTCCTGCTCGTCGGCGATCTTCGCCAGCAGCAGTCCAGCGGCCCGGGCTACCGCCCCGGCCCCCGGGAAGATCCGGTCCGAGCAGCGGCCGGTGCTGTCCACGAGCATCACGCCTTCGGCCCGGCGCTCGACCCACAGCCCGGTGAACCGTGCCAGATCCTCCGCCAGGGAGGGGTTGCGCAGGGCGGAAGCCAGTTCAGGGTCCACCGCGGCAAAATGGATCACGGGCTGCTCGACCAGGGCCCGCCGGGCGCGCTGGGCGGTGTGCCGGCGCACCGTGTCCCGCCCGGATCCGGACGGCGGGGGCTGCAACAGGTCCTGGAAGGACCTCAGGTGCTGCAGCGAGCGCCCGGGCTTGAACAGGGCGATCAGGACGTCGTGGTCGAGGTCGTACAGGGCGTCGCCCATTCCGGGGTCGGCCTCCCACGCCTCAACCGACCCGTCGGAGAGGGTGAGGGCGCCGCGGTCGCACAGCCAGGCGACGACGTCCACAAGCGCGGCACGGTGAGCTCCGGTCGTGGGGTCGAAACCCAGGCCGTCGATGGCGTTGGCCACCGGACGCAGCAGTCGCACCAAATCGTTGAGGTTGATCTCGACCCGGGAGCGGTGCAGGCAGGACAACAGTAGGCACAGGTAGGCGATCCGGCGCCGGTCGAAGGGCTTCTTCTTCGCCGTGACGAACGCGGAACCGGCGGCCGGTTCGTCCAGTTGGCGGATCAGCCGGATGCAGGAGCGGGAGGTCTGCAGCGTGTAACCGAACAGGTTGCGTAGGTCGTCGGTCAATTCCTTCTGCCAACGCAGCACGCTCGCCAGGTGGCCGACCCGGGGGTGGATCGGGGTGATCAGCGGGTGCGCCAGGATCAGTCGAGCAGCGCTCTGGTAGGAGCCCAGTTCGCTGGTCGGCACGCTCGCGGCGACGCGGTGGGCAGCCATCAGGGTGCTGCCATGACCGCGGCGCGCAGTCCGTGAGCCGGCTCGATCCGGACCCCGAATCCGGGCAACTGCAGCTTCCCGTGCACCGTCCGGAGCACACTGCCCGTTTGCGACGGGACCAGTCGCAGGAGGACCAGTTCATCGCTGCCCGTCCCGCCGGACAACCGGCCGGCGACCACGGTGCGAGTCTCCAGCGCCAAGGTCATCAGGCGTAGCACGACCGCCGTTTCGGCCTCGGACAGCACCCGGCCGTGGACGCCGTGCTGCAGGAGCGACTCGGCCGCGGCCCGGGCGTCCGCGCGCTCCTGCAACTGTTGGGTCTTCAGCCGTCGTCGTGCCGGGTTGTTCACTCGTACCTGCTGGGCGACGCCGGGTCCCGCAGCTTTGCCGGTGCGGAACAACGGCAGGTTCACCTCCACCCCCGGTGCGTCCCACCACGACAGGCTCGTCGGAATCTGATCGGTGTCCTCGTGGGCACCCCCGAGATGGCGAACCGAACTGAGGTTGAACGCCGTCGCGGCCAGCACCTGTGCCGTCTCGTCGTCCGGGACGTCGGCGACCCAGGCGGCCAGGAAGCGCAACTGCGTCACCCGGCTGACCCCGGCCCGGCGAGCCTCGGTGATCTGACGGAGCAGCGCGATCACGCCGGAGATCGCCGCCTGCGTGGAGGCCTGCAACTGCTCCGCGCCCGACGACGCATCGCCATCCCCAGGCACGAACCAGGCAACCAGCCCGGCCCAGCGTCGGCGCCAGTCCTGACGGCGTTCGGCCACGGGGAGCAGCACACGCTCGTCGCAGTCGCTGGCCCGATCCAGCATCGTCTCCACCCCGGTCTTCTCGACGTCGGCCAGGGCTTCGGCCAGGGATGACGAGTATCGGTCGAGTTCGGCTGTGAAGTCCCGCATGTGGTTGAGCAGCGCGTTCTTGTACCTCAGGAAGGTCTCCGTGGACACCTCCGCCTGCTGACGGATATCGCCGAGAGCCAAGTTGAACCGGGCCGCGTGCTGGGCCATGTTGTCGACGGCGGTATCCAGACGCATCAGCTTGCGATAGACCTCCGCCGCATCGGCACTGGCATTCGCGGCGGCCAAGGCCCGCAGATCGGCGAGCATCTCAGCGAAGACGAGCCGCGACAAGCTGGCGTCCTCGATCCGGGCCCCCAACACCTCCTCGACCGCGCAGAACGCCCGGTAGCCCAGTTCCGTGAACTGGTACATCGAGTTTCGGTTGCGGTACCGAGCCAGGCTCCCCGCCCGGGAGGCATCCTCCCCACGGTGCAGCACGCGCTCGTCCCACAGGTCGTCAAGCATCTCTCGCGCTTCGGCGGGAGCCAGGCGCGGTACCCCTCGCCGACTCCGCCCGAGGTCCTCCAACCGAGTGGCAACGTCCTCGGGATACACCTGCGGATGATGCTCGGCCCGCAACTCGTTCAAGGCTCTGAGCAGCCACAGATACGACTGGCGGCGCTCCCTGCGCGCGAAGTTGAACAAACTGAGCCGCTCGTCCAAAACAAGTGGATCAAGGTCGGAAGAGCGAGCCTCGTCCGGCGTCTCGGCCACAGAATGTCCTCTCGTCCATCCCGACGAGGATGTCACGCGGCTGCCTTCCCTGCGACGGCGATCGCTTCGGCCTGGATACCGCCACCGCCGCGGCATTCGAGCTTGGAATAGGTCGCGTCCGGCTGGAGTGCTTTCGCTCCGGTGATGCACCTGTTGAGGAGGCGTACCCGGGTCGAGCGCGTCTCCTCAGCGATGCACTGCGGCGGGCTGGGATCGATCAGGACACTCTGCGTGCTGTTCGGCGAACAGGCGTCACCGATTGCCGCCGAGAGCAGGTCGGGCTCCGGGTAGGGCAACGCCGCGAGGGCCTGGCTGGTCCCTACCGAGACCACGATTGCACGCATCACCAAAGCCCCCTAGGGCAAATCAGGACATCCGGGAAAGACATGCGTTTCGGACCGGTAGTGTACTCAGACAGTATGAATACGGACACGGAGGGGGAAAGGGCTTATGGCAGAGGGAAGCCGTGCCGGGGTGGTCGTGGACGTGGTCGGTATCGACCGGCGACTAGAAGCCAATGCCGATGCCCTGGAGTTGCTCTTCCGCGGTACCAGGGAAGGCAGAGAGCGGCCGCTGGCCGACGCGATGGCCGCGGCCCGCGCCGCGATGGCCTATGCGAACGACGCGGTGGTCCCGGACACGGTGTGGGCCGAGAGCATCGAACCCTCACCCGAGGGCCCCGTGGTCTTCTGGGACCTGACCGGGACACCCGAACAGAACCGTTCCTGGCTCACCGCCTTCACCGACGAACTGGTGAGGGGCGGCTGGTCCGGGACACTGGCCCCGGCACCGAGGGCGCACTCCGACTGGGTGTACTACTTCGACGCCACGACGAGACCAGCGGCCTACCTCGCCTTCCGAATGAACGAGGAACCGCCCCCCGGAACAGTCGGACGCTGGGGACCACCACGGTGGGCAGTCGACACCGAGACCACCACCGCCCTGTGCCGGTACCTGGTCGACTGGGCTGGCCTGCCCGGCAGCACCGTTCACCTCACGATGGGGCGACACGGGATGGACTTCACCGGCCAGGACCCCACCGAGCACCTGGTGTGGGCAGCCGAACATGACCACACCGCAAGAGTCGATTACTCCACACCGACAGCGATACGGAACGCCGGCCTTGGCGCCTGGGGCAAGGTCACCGCCCAGATCAGTGATCACGGCCAGGACTGGCGCGCGAGAGTGGAGCACCTGCGCGCGTTGCTCCTGCAGTTCGCCGACCGGCTCGACATCGCCTTCCTCCGGACAGGCCGCTACCCAGTCACATCCTGGATCGACCTGTCCGCAGCCATCCCACCCCTACCACACGTGAACGAAGCCAAAGTCCGCCTCAACCGACATCTCTTGGACCGGTACCTGATCGACGCCCACGGCATCCAAATCATGACCACCGCCCACCTGAACCGACTCGGCCCACTACCCCACTGGGACGTACAACCCCTGGCCGCAGGCCAATACCTCGTCCAAGCCCGCGACCTCGAACCATGGTTCGCAAACAACGAACCCGACCCACAAGTCATCGCAGCAGCCCGCACCGACTTCACCAACGCCCTCCTCACCCCCGAAAAAATCAAAACCGAAACCTGACCACCCGCTCCGCCATACGGAGCCTTGACGTCAGTAGCTCGGGGCCAGGTAGACGAACCGCCGGTTCGCCACGCGAGGGCCTCGTGCCAGGTTCCGGCCTGGACCCCCAGGCAGTGGCGAACGCCCTGGCGAGGGTGGCGCGCATCCGATGGCAGCGTGTTCGAGCCCATACCCGAAGCCCACAACCCGCCAGAACGTCCACGATGCTCTGAGACGACTATGCGCGATGCCATGAGACAGAACCCGTCCACGATGTCACGAGACTTCACAGGCCCCACGCTCAAGACCACGGTTACGCCCGTGACGTGACCGGGCATCTCACCAGGGTGTGGGGGACGCCACTGCTGCAACGCCCCCCATACCCTGATCACAGCTAGGAGATGTCTGGAGCCACGACGGTCACCAACGTGCTCCGGTCACCAGCGGCCTACGGTCACCCCCCCCATAGAGGTATACCGCTCCCCAGACACCGTGATTGCTGGCGGACCCTTGGCCTGCGACGAGGCCACGCAGAACCCCGGAAATCGGACCGCAGATAAACCCCGGCAGGTAGCGGGTGCACAGCCTGTAGGCGCCATTGATCGCGCCGTTGGCGGCATCTGCGTACGACATGGTGATCCAGAAGTGGTCCCGGTCCCACCCCGCGGCAAGGAAGGGGTGGGCGGTCTTGCTCGCCGAGTGCGCCGTTCCTACGGAGTTGGTGGATGTTCCGGGGGTGTACCCGACGGTGGCGATACCGCCGAAGGCAAGCTGAAGGTTCTTCAGGAATAGCGCTTTCTTCGCGGGGGTGCTGGTCAGACGCAGCAGTTCGGCCTTCTGGGCGGGGGCGAGCTCGACCGTGCTGACCGGGGCTGCCACTGAGGGAGCGGGCAGTGGCTCGGAGGCGACCGCGCCGACGGGAAGGATCGCGACACCGACGCTGGCAATCATGGTGGCGGCCAACGTCGTGATGGTCATTCTCAGCCTGTTGATTCTCACTGTCTTCTCCTGGTGCTCAAGGGGTGTGCTCTCGGGGAGCCGGATGTCGGATCGCGTTCTGTGATCCGAGAGCACTCAAGCGCGCCCCTGACCTGGATGCCATAGAGATCCACATAGCCCGGACAAGACCGTACAGCTGACGCACGCGGCCTCGCAGCGGCTCAGCTGCGGCACTTGGTGATCGCCGTACAAGTCCGTACACCCAGTTCAGGGGCCTAGCAGCCACCGCGAACCCGGAGAGCCCCTGAAGATCCCCACACGGCGAGCACTTTGCGTAACAATAGGTAAGCCGCAAGTAGCCATCAGGCTCGGGGTGGACCTGCCGTGCAGAGCACGGGACAGGGGAAGACATGACAACGTCGCTGAACCTGGACGGCAGCCCCGATCCTCGGTCCTTCACCTCGGCCACCGATTGGATCGGAGGCCTGCAGACCCTCCGCGAACAGGCACACCTGTCCGTCCGAGACCTGGCGAGACGTACTGGTGCGAGCAGCAGCACCATCGGTGGATACGTCTCCGGCCGGCACCTGCCCAACCTGGCAGGTACCGATCTCGTCGAACGGATCCTGCTCGTCTGCGGCATCGAGGACGAAGCCGAGCGGCAAATCTGGGTGGACGCCCTGCATCGTGTGAGACGCCTGCCAGGACCACGCCCCGCGAGTTCCCCGGCCCCGTTCAAAGGTTTGGCAGGGTACGGCGTCACGGACGCTTCGTGGTTCTACGGCCGCGAGGAACTGACCTGCCGTGTCGTTGACCTGGCCGAACAGTCACCGGACACTCCCATCATCCTGGTCGGCGCCTCAGGCTGCGGGAAGTCCTCCCTGCTCGCGGCCGGTGCCACCGCAGCCATGATCGAAAAAGGTTGGGAATGCTCGGCGCTGACGCCGGGCAGCGAACCGACTGCCGCGATCGAACGGTTGGTCTGCGAGGTCGCCGAGCACATCGCCGCAGGCCACCGAACCGTCGCCGTCATAGATCAGCTCGAAGAACTGTGGACCACCGACCTGACCGACCCACAGCGACGCAGCGCCATCAGTCAACTTGCCGACCTCGCAGCGCGAACAGACATCGTCATGCTCGCGGCGCTGCGCGCGGACTTCTACCCCAAGGCCCTGAGCAGCCCCTCGCTCGCCACCGCCTTGCAGACCCACCAGGTCGTTGTCGGGCCGATGGCCACCGACGACCTCGTCAGAGCCATCACCGAACCCGCGCACCGTGCCGGTCTCGACGTCGAAGAAGGACTGGTCGACATCCTGCTGCGGGACCTCGCGCCGACTGGCAGGACCCGAGAAGGCACCTATGAGGCGGGCGCCTTGCCCCTGCTGTCCTACGCTCTCCTGCAGACCTGGCAACGCGGCGGGCGCCATCGACTCACGGTCAGCGACTACCGGGCCACCGGGGGAATCATTGACGCCGTCGCCCAGGCCGCCGAGTCCGTCGTCGCAAACCTCACCGAGGCCGAAGCTGCACTCGCCCGTCGCTTCTTCACCCGCCTGGTCTGCGTCGGCGATGAGACAAGCGACACCCGCCGACGTCTCAGCCACGACGAACTCCACGGTCTCGGCCACCCCGACCCCGGGCACGGCCCGGCCCCTGGGCGAGGGATCGCTGAGATCGTCGAGCTGTTCGTCGCCGCACGGCTCGTGACCGTCGGCGCTTCCACCGTCGAGATCACGCATGAGGCCCTCCTGACCGCCTGGCCACGCCTGCAATCCTGGCTGGACGCCGACCGCTCCGGGCTGCTCGTCCACCGCCGGCTCGCCGAGGCGGCCTCGGCCTGGGACCGAGGCGAAAAAGAACCCGATCTGTTGCTGCGCGGGGGCCATTTGGAGTCCGCGCTGGAAAGGTCCCAGGACCCGCGATGGCAGGCCTCTCTGAACACCGTGGAGCGGAGCTTCCTCGTGGAGTCGACCGCTCACAGAGACCGCGAACGACAGGCTGCAAGGGCTCGGACCCGTCGCCTCCGTGCCTTGGCAGCAACGCTCGCGGTCGCACTGCTCACGGTCGCCGGCCTGGCTGCCTCCGGGGTACGGACACGCCGGACCGCAGAGCACACACGCGACCTGGCACTGTCCCGGCAACTGGCCGAGGCCGCCAACCGGCTCCGCGTGGTGGACCCGACGGTCGCGGCCCAGTTCGCCTTGCTCGGCTACCGAACAGCTCCCACCGTGGAAGCCCGATCTGCCCTGATCGACACCACGGCCGCTCCGATCGCCCGACGGCTGGAGGGTCCTGGCGGTCCCGTCGCCGTGGCTTCCAGCAGAAGCGGTCGGTTCCTCGCCGCAGCCGGTGACCAGGGGGGAGTGCGTCTGTGGACTGTTGATGCCGATGACCTGCCGTCCCCGGCCACCGAGGTCCTCCACGCCCAGGACCTGCCTCTGTACGCGGTGGCCGCCGACCCACCCGGGCTGCTCCTCGCAGCCGCCGGTGCCGGCGGCATGATCCACCTGTGGGACACCCGTGACGTCGGCGGCCCCGGAGCACCCCGGCAACTCCCACCGTTGCGGCTCGACGGCAAGGACACCGTTCTGGCTCTCACGTTCCGACCCGACGGCGGCAGCCTGGCCGCGGCCGTCTCGGGCCCGAACGGCGCCCTCGTACACGTGTGGCGTGTCACCCGATCCCGCGTCGTCGCACACGAAACCGCGACTGTCGACCCCGGAGAACCCACTGTCCAGACGGTCGGTTTCAGCGCTGATGGCAGGGTGCTGGCCACCGCCGGAGCCAGTGGCCGGATCACCCGTTGGTCGATGAGCGGCGACCGCCTACGGCCCCTGCCACCTCTGACCGGCGCGACCGGCACCGTGACCTCGCTGGCGTTCTCCCCCGACGGGCGATCCCTTGCCGCCGGTTCCAAGAACCAGAACCTCTATCTGTGGCGACTGCCGGAGGCGAAGGCCCCCGCCCCCTCAGCGCCGACCGTCGTCCCCGGTGCACAGAGCTGGGTCAACGTCGTCGCGTTCAGCCCGGACGGCGGGCAACTGATCGCGGGCAGCTCCGACAGCCATCTGAGGGTCTACGACGCTGCGGCCCTCACCATTGTTGCCGACATCGGTCAGCCCGGTCCGGTGACCGGCGGGGTGTACAACACCGACGGGAGCGCCATGGTCACCGGCGACGCCGACGGCAGAGTACGGCTCTGGCCGCTGCCGCTGCCGCAGGGCGGCCTCGCCGAGGGACGCACCTTCGGCCTCGCCTTCCTCGGAACCGACAGGCTCCTCGCCCTGACCGCCCGCAACACCACCCGGATCTTCGACGTCGCCCGGCCCTTTGCCGCCCGGCCCGTCACCGGGACTTTCGGGGCGCCCTCCACCGACCGAGGCGCAGCTTTCGCCGGTACCCTGGCCGTCTCCCGCAACGGACGCTTGTTCGCTGCCGGAGGCACGGACGGAACGACCTGGCTCTACCAGGTCGCCCAGGCCCAGGTCGCCCACGCCCAGGGCGGTACGGCCCCGACCCCGACCGCGACACTGCCCAAGACGCAGACCTCTCTCATCGAGGCCGCAGCCTTCACGGCCGACGGCCGCACGCTGGTCACCAGCGAGGACAACTCCACCCTGCAGGTCACCGACGTCACCGACCCCCGCCGACCGCGACCGGCCGGCCGGCCTCTCACCACAACCGGCACCGTGTACGCCCTTGCCGGTTCGCCCGACGGCAGGATCATGGCCAGCGGCACCGGCGCAACCGGAATGATCCAGCTGTGGGACACCACCCGGCCAGGAGAACTCCACCTGCGCGGTCGTGCCCCCGTCGAGGGATCACCCACTCTTCAGGTGTACGGACTCGCGTTCAGTCCGGACGGTCGGACTCTGGCGGTCGGAGCCGCTGACCGCAGCATCCGGTTCCTCGACATCTCCCACGCGGCAACCCCGCGTTGGGTCGGAGAGCCTGTCCTCAGCGCCGGCGATTACATCTTCTCCGTCCAGTTCAGTCCGGATGGGAAGATGCTGGCCAGCGCCAGCGGCGACGGCGTCGTCCGCCTCTACGACCTCACCGACCCGGCCACGGCCACCCCGCTCGCCGCGCTCACGGCGCCCGGCAGAGCCGCGATGTACTCCGTCGCCTTCGACCCCACCGGACGACGGCTCGCGGCGGGCGGGACCCCCGAGTCCGTCCACCTGTGGGACCTCGACCCGGAACGTGCCGCCCAACGGGTCTGCGACCTCGCCGGTGAACCCATTCCTCACCAGGAATGGCAGCGCTACGTGCCCAGCGTTCCCTTCACGCCACCGTGCGGGGTGAACGCACGCTAGCCCGAGTGTCCTGCGCCTGAAATTTGTTGAAGATATGCGGGCCATGCCCGGGCGCAGCACGCCGAGTCCCGGCCGGACCGGCGGATGGGTCAGGGGCAACGTCGTGCCCAGTCACCGACGCCAGTGACCTGCAGTTACCTGGCGTCCTCGTCTGCAGGGCCGAGCGGGACGAGGATCGAGGTGGTCACGTAGGACCTTCGTCGGGGTCGGCGTGGTCGGGGTCGGGCAGATAGCCAGCCGCCTGCAGGTTGAACACCCCCTCCTCGGCCTCGGCGTCGATGGACGCTGTGGGCTCGTCGAGGACGACGACCTGCGCCGATTCCTGCGCAGCCCGTCCAGGTCGTACTCCTCGATCGGCACGCCATTCAGCAGGATCTGGCCGCCGGTGGGCTCGTACAGCCGGGTCAACAGCTTGACCAGGGTGGTCTTCCCGGCGCCGTTCTGACCCACCAGCGCGGTGCACTCGCCGGCCGCAAGGGTGAAGCTGACGCCGTCGAGCACCGGCTCGGTAGTGCCGGGGTAGGTGAAGCTGACGTCGCGGAACTCGATCCCGGTGGTGAGCGAGTCGGGAAAAGGCCTCGAGCCACCGCGCACCCGCCGTTCCGGCAGGTCGAACAGGGCGAACAGGTTGCCCACGAACAGCGCGTTCTGGAACAGCATCGCGATGCCGAGCATCATCGTGTACGCCGACGCCTGCACCACGCCGATCGCCTGCAGATACCCAGCGAGCTGGCCGACCTCACCGGTCCTCACAGTGGTGGTCATCGCGTAGACCACCGCGCCGGAAGAGATCACTACGCTGACCAAGCCCAGGGCACCGAGCATCACAGACTGCCGACGAGTGACCGAGCGGTCGACGCGCAGGAACTCGCGCACCAGGGTGCGGTACCACTCGATCAGGTGATCGGCCAGCCCGAATAGCCGGACCTCCTTGAAGGAGTGGTCAGTCGTCGTCAGGTACTGGTAGTAGAGCAACCGACGCCGGTCGGCGGTCCTGGCGTACTCGATCTCATAGACCCGCTTGCCGTAGAACATCTGCGAAACGGCGGAGGGGATCGGCGAGACGAGCACGAGCAGCGCGACCCATGGGTTCCAGGACAGCAGCACCGCGGCCACCGAGACCATGGTGATCAGCTCTCGGACAAACTCCAGGGTGTCGGTCAGAAGCTGGTGTACCCGGGCGCCGTTGCTCTCCTGGTAGGCACGCTGGATCATGTCGTAGGACTCGGCGTCCTCGTAGTCCTGCAGTTCCAGCCGGGTGCTCTTGAGCATCAGGCGCTCGCCGATCGCGGTCGACAGGTACAGACGCAGTATCGAGTCCAGGTACTGGTGGGCCGCCCCCATCAGGTGCCCGATCATCGAGACAACCATGATCAGCGCCCCCAGGGCCAGCGCCGCCCGGGTATTCCGGTCGGCGTCCCCCTGGGTGACGGCGTCGGCGACCGTCTGCACGGCGGCTGCGGTGAGCTGCAACTGGATCGCGGGGACAACGGAGATGGCGACCGTCGTCACCATCAGGGCCACCAGGCGCGCCGGGCTGAGCTGCCACAGCATGCCGACGATGCACGCTACGTGCGCCGGCTTCATCCCAGAGCGGTTTTGCCGTTTGCCCGTCTGCGTGTTCATCTAATCCCTTCGGGGCCGGGGAGCGGGTGCGGCCGCGGGGCGGACCGCCGGAGTGGCCATGGGTGGGGCATCAGCCAACGGGCCGACCGCGTACCGCCCGCAAGACGTTGCGCCAGAGGGCATAACAGCGCGATTCACGCCCGAGGTCCACCGCCATCAGCCGGTTGATCTGCATGTGCACCAAGCTCCCCAAGATGCCAGCACGGCCGCCAATCATCAGCCCGCGGGCGTGTACGGCATCCATCGCCAGAGCTGCCCGGGCGGCCGTCTCAGTCTGCCGCTCGAGCAACGGGGCCAGCAATGTCCGGTGGGCCAGACCTCGCTCGTCCGGCCGTTGCGCCCAGGGCACCAGCAGCTCGCCGAGGTAGGAGCGGTGCTCCCGGTGCACCTGCCTGGCCCGGGCAGAGTCGTCACCCGGCGGTGCCAGCCGCAGCCGCTCGTTCAGGTCGAGGCCGAACTGCTGGTAGAGGGCATCCACCGCGGTGACCGCGACGAACTCCGCCGACAGCTCCTTCTCGGTCCGCAGCAGGGCCACCGGGGCCGCAGTGACGTCGCTGTTGGCCGTGAAGAACGCCTCCACATCGTCGAAGACGAGCGGGCCGCCGTACCGGTCGATCTCCGGGCGATAGGCGTCTACTGCGGACGACGAAGCGAGGCCCGCGCCGACCTGGTCCCGGCACCAGGCCAGGGTTGCCTGCAGCACCTGCCCGGCGGCGGCGTCGTTCGTGGCGCGCAGGCGCACCCGCAGGTGCAGGGCGGGATCGGCGTAGCGAATGTAGAACCAGCGGTCTATGAGACCCTCGGCCCGTTGCCGGTCGATCAGCTCGGTGAGCAGGCCCGCGACCAGCTCATCGTGCCGGGCGAAGGGCGAGCAGAGCTTCACGAAAGACCACCGCCCACCCGGTAGGTGTACCCGAGGCACCTCGTGGCTTGCCGTTGCTCCTTGTACGGCCGGCCCGGGATGATCTGCCGGGTCCCGTTGCAGCGGCACTACTGGTGGCAGTGCGACCGGCCCGGGGAACATTCCGCGCCCGGGCGCGACCCGGTGGCCACCTCGACCGCGAACCGCAACCGCCCCGACACGTCGCGGGGAAGATCCAGCCCCGCCACCGTCATCCGCCCGGTGACAACCACCGGCCGGCCACTACACGCTGCCACCAAACACCCCACCCAGTAGTTGAGGTGAAGGTTTGCGACGGCCGGGCCCCACCGCGACGAGCAAGGCGCTGAATATTCGGTTCAAGCCGCATGTCACCAGGGGTTAACTGGATCTTATGTCAGGGATGACGCTGAAGCTTCATGAGAGGAACCAAACTATCGCCACTGGTTGCCCCATGGGAGGCGGCCGATCACGCGTCACACCGAGCGAAAGGTTCCTCGTGAAGCAGCGTCAGCACAGGTCATGGGTACGCAAGCACGCCGGCTCGCTCTGTTTGTCGACGGCTGTGACGCTGGCGATGGGGGGCGGAGCCTTCGCCCTGATCGGCTCGGCCTCCGCGGAAGCCATGAGCGACGCTTCCGCGACGCACGTGGACGTCTTCTGGACCCCGGACACGTCAGCAACTGACGTCACCACTGTCGACCAGGTCATGGAAGTCGAGCGAAAAATCGCCAACGGGTACTGGTCGATGCAGGTCGGCTTCGCGCCCACGGCAAATGCCAAGTCCAACATCGCCTACATGGGGCTGCAGACCAACAGCACCAGGCCGGACGGAACGACGGGCGAGATGGGAATCTTTTCCGTGTGGGACGCGGACAAGTCCCGCAACCGGGATGGCCAGTGCGTTGTGTTCGGCGGCGAGGGGGATGGACTCTCCTGTCGTGCAGCGCTGCCCTTCAGCACCGGCACGCAATACAGGTACCGCGTCCAACGTCTCGAAGCCGATAGCACGGGGCAGTGGTGGGGCGGTTGGATCCGCAACATGTCGACCGGTGATGAGACCTATTTGGGAGATCTGCACAACAAGAACACCTTCATGACGTCGTCAGTCATTAACTTCAGCGAATACTGGGGAGCATCCGTCCCCTGCGAAAGGTTGGCATCGAGCCAGGTCCTCTGGACTCAACCTGCCGCGAAGACTGACACTGCCGACAGCACCTACGCGTACCACACCGCCTATGGGTCCATGCAGCACGGCGAGTGCACCAAAGCCGCAGTCGTCCCGGTCAACCTGAACTGGACCAAGGGTGTGCGCGTCGTGGCCGGTGCGGACACCTCCGTGGCCACACCGCCCACCTCCGCGGCCGCACCGTCCACC
>JAUPKM010000498.1 GCA_030837445.1 Actinomycetota bacterium | reverse complement strand
TGGCCGACGACAATGCTGCGCGGTAGGCCTCGATCTGATCCGGCTCGGTCAGGAAGTGCAGGACCGCCCGGTCGTGCCAGACATCGAAGGTCCGATCGGGAGACCACGTCAGCAGATCGGCCACCAACAGGTCATCGACCAACACCGAGGCGCCCCCACCGACATCGACCACGGAACGATCTACGCCACCACCTGAAGCGATCAGGTCCAGCGAGACGTCGGCCTCCGGCTGGTACCAACTGCGAGTGCGATCGCCTTCTGCGTATGCCGCATTCCAGCGGTCCTGTCCCGTCATCACCCGTCTCACGTTACCGGGGCGGACGACAACAGCGGCGCTGCCTCGATGACACACATCTGTTCCTCCTCCGTCAGTTCGTCGTGTTCGGCGAGTTGTGCGGTGAGCACCGCTTGGCCGGCCTCCGAGGCGTCCGCTCGACGGCGGCGGATGCGTTCCCGCAATTCCGCGACCGGCGCGCGGCAGTGCAAAATGGCGAACCCGACCCCACACTCGCGGGCCACCTCCCGGAAGGCCAAACGCCGGCGGCCTTCCAGAAACGCAGCATCGACCACAACCGACCAGCCCGCTCGGAGCAGCAACTCAGCGCGATCGGCCAGAACCGCGTAGGTGCGGTCATCGGCCTCCGGTGTGTAGATGTCCAGTCCGAAGGCGGCACTGCTGTCGAGTTCACCCAACCCGGAGAGGCGTTTCCGCTCGACATCCGATCGCAGCCGCAAGGTGGTCGCGGTCGGATCGGCGGCCAGCGTGGCGGCGCTCGCGGTCGTCTTCCCGGACCCGGACAGTCCGACCGTGATCGTGAGTCTTGCCGGCGGCGGAGACATCACCGCCTCGGCCAAGTCCAGGTAGGACAGGGCCGAACTGTGGTCGTCGGCCAGCACGCACGCCTTTGCCCGCACCAGCGCCCGGTGCGCCGCGTAACCGCGGAAGACCGGAATCGCGCTGTAGTCGCCGTACTCCGACAGCCAGTCATTCAGCAGCCAGGCAGCCGACCCGCTCGCTGCTCGTTCAAGCAGGTCGATGTAGGTGAAGGCCAGTTCGGAGGAGACGTCGATCCACCGCAGCTCGTCATTGAATTCGATGCAGTCGAACGCCGTGATCCGGTCACCTGCCAACACGAAGTTGCTCAAGTGCAGATCGCCGTGACCTTCGCGGATGTGCCCGGCCCGCTTGCGCTCCAAGAGCTGATCCGTTCGCTGCTCGAACTCACGTCGGATCCGTGCGGCCAGTCGTTCGAGCCGAACCAGCTGGTCGGGTAGTCGAGGCACGAGTTCGTCGAAGTTCTCCAACGCCTGTTGAAGCACCAGGTGCGGAAGCCCGAACGCGGTGTCGTCGCCGGCAACTTCCGCCGTTGCGTGGATCCCGCCGATGACGCGCGCGAGTTCCCGAAGTTCCCCGGCGGTCAGTGACCGCCGGGCGCAGACGCGATCGAGTCGGCCGGCCTCGTCGAACCGCCGCATCCTGACGGCTGCCTCACCTGTGTTGCCGATCCTGACCACGTCCAGGTAGAGATCCGGGGCGAACCGTGAGTTGAGCCGAATCTCCTCCTGGCAGCAGAACAGCCGCCGCTGCCGCGAGCCGTAGTCCAGGAAGGGCAGCGACAACGGCTTCTTCACCTTGTAGGCGTAGTCGTCGGTGAGCAGCACCCAGGAGATTGTGGTCTCGACAAGCTCCGCCTGCAGCGAACTCCGGTAGGACTCGAGCCAGGCTGGCACCGGCGTGGCCATACCTTCAGTATCCGCCTCGGCTGCGATCGTCGACCTCGGGTGTCTGCGATGCACTAACCTCATGCCTGCCGGGGGTCCGGCCGCTCACTGAGAGCTGGCGGCTGCCGTGGCAGACATGGAGTGGACGATGACGCCCGAGCCAGCCGAAGCTCAACCCGCCAGCCCCAAGCCAGCCGCGATCCTGATGTACCTGACGTACGCGGTCGGCGCCGCGGGCGTCTTCATCGGGTTCATTACCGTCGGCAAGTCACCTGCCTCGCTGACGCTGGCGGCGGTGCTGGCAGTGGGACTCGGCGGTGGTCTGTCCTTCCTGCGCCACTCGATCTTCCATCGCTCCGACGCGGTTCGGATGGGCTGGGACAGTGGGCAGCGGAACAATTTCCAGATCGAGGTCGGACTGGCGAATCTGGCCTGGGCCCTATTGGCGTTGGGCGCGGTCGTCTTCGACTGGGGCCTGAAAGTTGAAGCCTCATCGTTCCTGGTCTTCGGCTGCTACCTGGTGGCGGTGTCGGTGATGTTGGTGAGCTCACGAGGTCAGGGGCCGTCAAGGCCGTGGCCCGCGACAATCGGGATGGTCGCGTTCGGCATCATGCTCTGCATCGTCGGCGTGCTGGGGTTGCAGGCTGCCTGAGCGGGATCCCCGGACAGCTCCTCGCACCCAACTGATGGGCCTGAGAACTGGCTGACAGCTGGGCCTGAGAGCTAGCTGGGCTGCGCGGACTCAGCCGCGGACCCGGGTGAGAAGAACCGATTGACGCTCCAGCCCAGCGCCACCGAGCCAACGACCCAGAAGGCGATGGCGAGCGCGGTGGAGACGAACGCCAACGGGATGGACAGCAGGAAGACCGGCACCGGTGTCAGCCCGCCAAGGATCGCCATCCGCCGGTACTCCGAAGTGATCGGCTTGAGGAACAACGAGTCTCGGTCGGCAACCACGAACATCAACACCTCAACCGCACTGACGACCGCCGCAAACCCTGCAAAGAACGAGACCGCTACCGCGTTGCCCCCGTACTGGCCGAGCATCGACGCGAAGAACGGCAGCATCGCCACGAACCCCAGGTACAGCAGGACCATCAGAATGTAGCGACTGCTCGCCCCACGCAGGGTCGCGGTGAACCGGTGATTGGCCCGCCAGTAGAACGCGACCCACAGGAACGCGACTATGTAGGCACCGAATGCTGGCAATTTCGCCAGCACGCCGTCCCACATCTCCTGGTTGGAACCGGCATCCTCAATCTCCGGAACGCCGATCTCGACCGCCACCAGCGTCAGCGCAATCGCGAACACCGCATCCGAGAAGAAGATCAGCCGATCGAATCCGGCCCCGTCACCTTCCCGCGGGTAGAAGCGGGTCGTCCAGGGGTCATCGCTGCTTTTCATGGGGAAGACCGTACCTGCCGCCGACCCGACCGGGTCGGAAACCCCGTGACAAGGTGGGGGGGTTGGGTGAGCCAGGTGGTGGTTTGGTCAGATTGTCAGCGAGGCCACGACCGGCGCGTAGAGGGTGGACTTGATCGCCGCGAGCGTGGCCCCGCGCTTCGACGCCAGTGCCTGCGCGGCGGCGATGGCATTCGGGAGTACATCGGGCAGTGGTACGGCCTCGTCGACCAGGCCAGCGGCGAGCGCATCAGTGCCGCCGTAGCGTCGGCCGGTGGTCATCGACTCGTGCGCTCCGGCGGGCGTCAATCGGGACACGATCAGGTCGTTCATTCCCTGTGTGAACGGGATGTTGATGTCGACCTCGGGGAAACAGAAGAAGCCACGATCAACTCGCATCACCCGTCGATCGTGGGCCAGCGCAAACATGGCTCCGGCCGCAAAGGTGTGCCCCGGCAATGCGGCGACACTGACCATCTGCAAAGTCAGGACTCGGCCGAAAAGTGCCTGCACCTGGGCAACGTACGGTTGCCATTGGTCGTCGTGACTGGCCAGCCAATCGAGGTCGAGCCCGTTGGAGTAGAACTTTCCGGTGGCGGTCGTCACCAGGGCTGCCGGTCCCTCGGACGCTTCTACCTCGTCGAGCAGAGCGTTGACCTCCGCCAGCCAGTCCGGATGGAACCGGTTCTCGGTGTCTGACTTACCTGGGCTGCCCAGATTGAGGATGAAGACGTCTTCTGATCGTTCCAGGTAGGGCACTAGTCACTCCTTCGTCCGGTGTCCAGGCCTTGGCTGACCTGTTCGAGGGGTCCTTCATCAAGTGCAAAGCTTGACAGTTGCGGGCGAACGTCGACCGGAGGGTCCAGCTCGACTCGTTGCGCTCGGTGAATTCCGACCTCGAGGCCCAACACACAGGTGCTGATGGCCGCAGCCACGACGTTGACGACGATGATCGCCAACTCACCCTCGATGACCCCGTAGCCCAGCCACAGCAACTGCCCCGTGAGGATCAGCAGCCAGGATCCGCTGGCTACCGTCGATTGTCTCCGGTGCCGCCAGGTCCGATGGGAGACCAGCAATTGTGGCACCGCCAACGAAATCCCCAGCGCCACGCCCAAGGCGCCGGCGACCCCTGGTGGCAGGGCGCTGGTCATCGCGAACAACGCAACGGCGGCAGGAACCACCGACGCCGGCGCCAGGAATGAGCCGAAGCGCCTGAACACCAGCATCGCGACGACACCCGCGAAGGCGACCGCGCTGGCGAGGTTGCCGATGATGACCGCGGCAGATCCGATGCTGATGCCGTACGACAGCCACACCACATTGCACGCCAGCAGCAGCGCCCAGGAGGTGATGCTGACGCCGTCACCGCCTTGCCGTGCAAGGGTGCGCAGTTGTGGAAACGCCGATGCCAGGATGCAGGACGCGGCCACGAGTCCAAGCATCTCCGAGAGCACGCTCAAGTATCTCATTCGACGAGGCCACGGCGTCGGGCGCGGCGCTGGCGACCGTCGCCCTGGTACCGAACATGGCGAAGGTCCGGCACGCGTCGTTTGGCGTGGGTCAAGGCTCGATTGGGGGGTGGTCGGGTAGCGTGGGCCTGATTTATCCGCGCCACCCCTCTGAATCCGATCCAGGAGACCCATATGCACCTGTCCATCACCAGCAAGAAGACCGTCCTACTCGCCGGTGGCGTGACCGCCATCGCGCTCGCCTTCACCGGCTGCTCGAGCGGCAGCTCCTCCAGTGCCACCTCGTCCGCCGCTGCTGTCGCCTCGAGTGCCGCCGCCAGCGCCGCCAGCGCCGTCGAGTCGGGAGCCTCCGAAGCCGCGAGTGCAATGGAGTCCGGCGCCTCCGAAGCCTCTGAGGCTCTGGAGTCCGCGTCGGTGGACGCCTCCGAGGCCGAGGCCCTGGCGACAGCAGAGCCCACGTCCATCGATGAGGTGCTTGAAGCCGGCTGGCAGAAAGTCACCCCGG
>JAUPKM010000497.1 GCA_030837445.1 Actinomycetota bacterium | reverse complement strand
GGACCGCCAGATCTGCCCACGCTTCTTGTTCGTTGTCTCCGTGAGGATTCCGGCCGCGACGAGCGCCTTCAGCGGTCCGTACACGTTGGTTCCGGTGACGCCGAGTTCCCGGGAGACCGTGTCGCGATCCACCACGGGCTGGCGAAGCAGTACGTCGGCGAGTTTCCATGCCCCCGCGCCCTTGCGGGCCTTGATCGAATCGTTCCATGACTCGCGGATCGCGTGCAGATCGCCGGCAAGCTGGCGGCCGTTGGTGGTCGCTGAGAACGCCGCGTCGATGAAGCGATTGATGATCGGGCTCGCATCGCCATCACGGTAGGCGCTGAGCGCGTCGAAGTACGCGTCGACGTCGACGAGCAGGCCGGCGGACACCGGTACCGTCACCGTGCGAGTCAACTGCTTCGAGCGCAACAGCGCATGCACGAGGGCTCGCCCGGTCCTTCCATTTCCGTCCGGGAACGGGTGGATCGTCTCGAACTGAGCGTGCGCGAGTGCTGCGTGCGCGAGGACGGGCAGGTCGTCGCGGGCCATGAACGTGATGAGGTCGTCGACGGCGGCGGGGACCAGTTCGTGCCGTGGCGGGACGAACACAGCCAGGTGTGGACCAACGTCACCGCCGCCGATCCACACTTGCTCGCCACGCCACTTTCCCGCGATGTCCGGCGCAGTCTGGCCCATGAGGGCCTGGTGCATCTGCACGATGGCGTCGGCGTCGAGCCGGTCGGCCAGTTGGATGGCAGCGGTCATCGCCCTCGAGTTCGCGACGACCTTGGCCGCGTTCCCACCGGCGGAGCTGTCGATTTCAGCCTCAGCGATTGCCCGCGCCGAGGCTGTGAGGTTCTCGATCTGGGAACTCGCAGCCGATTCCGAGCGAAGCAAGACGGCAGAGAACGGAGCGATCTCCACTCCGAGCTCGGCATCGAACCTGGCGATCTGATTGGTGGCGTCGTCGAGCGCGGAGGCCAACTGCGCGGGTAGGTGCAGGTGGGTCCCCGCGATGGGTGGCGTGACCGCCGCACGGTAGGGACCCTGATGCTTGCGGATCTGGATGCGAGATGCTGTTCCCGAGGCGAGCTCGCTACGCCACGGTAGCGTTTCGTAGGTGACGGGCGGCCACGCCACCCCTGCCTCACGATCTTGCACCAACCTCACCTCTTAGTATGAGATATTGAATATCTCATACTAACGCGCGGCGGCAGTATGAGATCGCAGCCCCCGCCCTGAACCCAGTGACCAGCCTCCACGAGAGGCACAATCGAGACACTTCACCCATCAGTGAGGGATCCCGGCGAGATCGCCGGGTGGATCGCTTTCAATCCATTGCAGCACGACAGACGGCGGCGCGGTGGCAACTCTTCGCTGATAGCCGAAGCGCACAGGGTGTGCCAGGTTTCCCCGGGCGACGAAATGTGGCCGACAATTTCTCCGAGAGATGGACGGACAAATCCCTGATCACTAATGATGATCGAGGACAAGGGAATTTCCCCCCACCGCTACCTCGATCACAAGGAGTGAGAATTTCCATGCTCAGGTATACGAACACGCGCAGACGCGTATTCCTGATGAGCGTGATCACGGCGCTGCTGGCACCGCTCTGGGTCGCTGTCGGGTCGGGCTTGCCGGCCAGCGCGGCGGAGGGACAGCTCTACCAGCTGCACAATGACGGCTGGATCTGGCGTTCGACCGGTTCGGCCTGCTCCGGCGACAGCTGCCCCGGCTGGGTCCGCCTGGACAACAACCCCAAGACCAAGATGATCGTCGCGGGTTCCAGCACGGTCTACCAGCTGCACAATGACGGCTGGATCTGGCGTTCGACCGGAACCGCCTGTTCTGGCAACAGCTGCCCCGGCTGGGTCCGCCTCGACAACAACCCCAAGACCGTCAGCATTGTCGCCGCCGGAAACTCCCTCTACCAACTCCACAACGACGGCAGGATCTGGCGCTCGACCGGAACCGCCTGCTCCGGCGACAGCTGCCCCGGCTGGGTCCGCCTCGACAACAACCCCAAGACCGTCAGCATCGCAGCCGGCGGAAACTCCCTCTACCAACTCCACAACGACGGCTGGATCTGGCGTTCGACCGGTTCGGCCTGCTCCGGCGACAGCTGCCCCGGCTGGGTCCGTCTCGACAACAACCCCAAGACCAAGGCGATCGTCGCGGGGCCGGATACCGTCTACCAGCTACACAATGACGGCTGGATCTGGCGTTCGACCGGTTCGGCCTGTTCTGGCAACAGCTGCCCCGGCTGGGTCCGCCTCGACAACAACCCCAAGACCGTCAGCATCGCGGCTTCGGTCAACTGAGTTCTCGATCACGCCCGGTGGACGGCGAGCCGACCTGATCAACAAGGGCGAACGATCCTCACGATCGCCGTGCTGGAGGAGGATGAGTCGCGGACCGCGAGGAATCAGGGTGTGCAATCACCGTCGCGATAACGACAGCAACTGCACACACTGATTCCTTCATGCCGGGAGGGCGGGTCGGATACCCGGCATCGACGTAGGCGAGGTGCGCCTGGTGAGGGATCAAGGCACGCGGTCCGCTGATGATCACTTCGCGCCGGGTCCTGAACCGCAGGCCCCAGCTACCGCCCGCGGTGTCTGGCCTTGCGCTTGTCGACCTTCGCCTGCCGGCGTCGCTCCTCCCGGCCCTCGTCGTCGGCCCGGGCCTCAGCGCGGCGGGCGCGGCCCGACTCCTCCAGGGCACGGGCCAGGGCTGCCTGGGCCGCCGTGGACGGTCCGGAGCGGACCTGCTCCCGGGACGCCTGACGGGCTGCCCGCTTGCGGTTGACGAGGGACGGCGGACCGGGGTCCGTCTCCCTCCCCGGCGGGACAGCGGGATCGGCCAGAGCGCGGTCGAGGAGCCGACCGGCGTCATGGCGGACGAAGTCGAGCAGTTCGGCAGCGGTCGGTTCGACCCCGAAGACGTGGCGGGCGGCGCGGACCTGCCCACCCGGTTCACAGATCTCCACGACCCCGACCCAGAACGTGCCGTCGAAGTAGACGGTGAATGACGATCCCACGATCAGCGACCTCCGGTGCGCAGGCATGCGGACATGCCTGGCGTTCACCGGTTCCCGCGCGAGCGGGCGACGAGCCACCACGACGGTGGCCGCCCGGACTACCGACCGGGCTGTGGGGTTCGCGAAGCCAGGCGGCCAGAGTACCCGCCGTCAAGGTCCGACGTCCCCCTACGCCAAGTCCGCATCCCCCGCCGACCCCTGCGGCGCTCCCGGTCGATCACGAGTGCTGCGACCGCCTCTGGAACCCGGCGAGGCATACCGGCCGGGACATCCGCGGCAGGTCCTCACTCGTCCCCCGTCACCGGCTCCCCCAGAAGAGTCGGCAGGACACCGGGAACGCATACGCCTCGCCCTGTCGGTAACGAGCCGCCACGTCGCGCAACCGTTCCAGCAGCTCGTTCTGCCGGACCGGGTCGAGCGAGGCGAATGCCCTGCCGAACGTGGCGGGCTGGGCGAGAACGCCAAGTAGAGCCCCGTCATGGGGAAGCGTGATGGTGTAGTCGAGCAGCTCGGTCTCCACGAGAGAAACCCCGGCATCACGTAGCAGTTTCTCGCGGAAACCAGGTGTCGCCAGGGCGTCGGACTCCGAGAAGTCCGGCAGGATTTCGGACGGCGCGAACGCCGCGAGAACTCGGCTCACCACCGAGATGAGCGTGTTACGTTCCACGACATCCCAGGTGGCGATGCTGAAAGGTCCGGCGGGTCGCATCACCCGGGCCAGTTCGGCGGCCGAACGCTCTGGATCGCCGTGTTGCAGCACCCCGAACTGCGACACGACGGCGTCGACACTCGCGTCCGGAAAGTCCAGTGACTCCACGTTCATGATCCGGAAGGAGACGTTCCCCGCCTTCTCCCGGAGCGCCTTCTCGGCCGCCAACTCCACCAGAGCCGTCGTGACATCGACGCCGACGACGTCCGCCTCCGGCCGGGTGCGCGCCACCATCAGCGTCGGGTGGCCGGTGCCGCACGCCAGATCGACGACGCGCGCACCGGACGCCAGCGCAGGCAGACGGCTCAACAGCGCCTGCGCCACCGGCGTCGTCGAGGGAATGGTCGCCTCCATCGCCGCCGCCGCGGCCATCCAATCAGGCGTTGCCGCCATCTTCTCAACCCTTCCCTTCGCGGAGGCTCAGACCGGCCGAGGCCGATGACCTCCACTCCCGCCATTCCCTCAGCGAGACCCCGAGAGACTCCTGCTGGTGCACCCTCCGAGTATGTCCGACCTCGCCAGCTGCGTCCTGACAGAACAAAAACACAAGCCTGATCACGCAGGGTTGTGATCCGTTACCCGTTCCTGCAACGTGTGGCTACTCATCACCGCTCGGTGAGAAAGGACCGGGAAAACCCGACCTCCTCGACCCCCGTAAAGTCCACGGTCACATGACGGAAGCGGTCCAGCCCTCGCATCAGGGGCTTGGCCTCAGACCGGCTGATGAATCTGACGCCGAAGCCAAAAACGCCGCACGACGGTTCGAGTCCGCGTAAATTCATGATCTTCGGTGTATTCACCGAAGACGTCCGCTATCGAACGGGTGGTGTCCGGATCAATCTCCCACCGCACCCTCGTTCCATGATCGCCATCGCTCGATCCGACGGCTTGGTCGTGCCTGACGTTGTCTACCGTCCACCGCAGCCCGGCGGACTCCAGGGTGAACATATCCACGACCTTGGAGGGGCTTGACTCAGACGTTCGCCTCGCTGCGAAGCTATCGGTAGCGGCCCGAATACGCCTGACGTGCCAGCCTCGTGACCCGAGTGACGAAATCGGCCTTCGCCGTCGTGTAGGCATCTCGGTCGTACGTGAACCGGGCCGCCAGGACGGTCTTGAGAGTCGCGTACTCGGCGGCGACGTCCGAGTGGTCGATCAGGTAGTCACGGAAGTAGGGCTCACCCCAGTCCCCGGGTTGGCGGACGTGCAGGTGGAAAACCTTGTCCGCGAAACCGTCCGGCGTGTACCCCTTGTTCAGCGAGATCTGAGGGAAGGGGTCACGCTGGGCGGACATCACCGTCCACCCCGCGGCACGTAGTTCTCCCGCGAGCCGTTCGGAGTCGCCGAGGGCCTCCGTCTCCAGGAGCAGGTCCACCGTCGGCTTGGCCCGCAGCCCGGGAACCGCCGTGCTGCCGATATGGCTGAGCCGCACCACCCTGTCGCCCAGCAGCCTATGCAAACGCCGCGCTTCATCGTCGTACCAGTGCCGATATCCCGGATCGTTGTCACGCAACACGACCGGGAACAACCGCCACAGCTCCTCCAGGGACATCCGCGACAGGTCCTCACTCATCCCGCGTCACCGGCTCCCCCAGCAGAATCAGCGGGAGACCGGGAACGCCTACGTCTCGCATCCGTCTCCCTGAAGGCGGCGAGGACAGCGAGGCCAGACGCACGGATCCGGGTGTGGCACGTCCACGCGTCTGTCCTCGTTCCCCAAGGTCTCGTCGTCCGCTATCGCCTCGCGGTCTTCGCCTGCTTGCGTAGGTCCTTAGCGTAGGACGATGCGCTGCAGCTCACCGACCGGCCACCGGTACGCAGGGTGCAGCGATCGGACACGACGGCGACCGCGTCGCCGGCGAAGACGGGGTCGCGCACGAGGATCTCCCCTCGTTCGGTTGAGGCCATAATTGTCACCCCGTCACCGTCCGGACCCTTCGCCACGAAGGTCGTGTGTTCGGCGAGAATCGAACCCCCGGAGTCCGGCAGGACGCGGTCCCCGCTGGCGACGAGATTGATCCCCAGAGGGTAGGTCAGTGTGCTGCCCTTGACCTCGATCCGGTCGCGGAAGTCGGTCAGTTGGATCAGCAGGCCGGAGCCGCCGTCCCCGGTGAAACGGGATCCGGTGATGGACACCCTGTTGGTGCCGGCGCCGAAAGCGCCGTCGGCGAGGTTCAGCGTCTTGGAGGTCACCTTCACCTGATCGACCTCGAACGTCGCCGTCTTCGGCAGTTGAACCGCGCACGGCACCGTGAAAGTGACGTTCACCTTGCGATCGCGCAATCCTTTGGTGAGGACGACGGCACCATGTCGGGTGTCGTTCGCGGTGGCGGTGCAGGCGTCGGAGACCTGCTTCAAGGTCGCCGTCCGCGAGAACGTGGCGATCCCGTCGGCAAGGGTTGGGTCCATCGGCTTTGGCCGATCTGGCCGTGGCGACGAATGGTTGATACCAGGCGTGCGACTGGCGAAGGCCGTCTGCTGCACAGTGATCGCGCCCGCACCGATCAGCACCGAGGCCATCACCACCCGGATCACTCGCGATCGTCTCATCACTTCACCACCGTGAGGATCTGGTCGGCCTGGGCCTGCGTGCCCTTGGCGTTGGGATGCGGGTCGAAACGGAAGGCCATCTCGGCCTGGCTGATGTTGACGGGTGACTTCTGCGGCGGCCATCGGAGGTTGAACGATGCGGCGGGAGCGGCCTTGACCACGTCGCACTCGGTCCCGAAGACATAGCTGTCCTTGGCTCCGGCACCGTGACCGGCGAACCGAGGCCTCAGGTCGGCCAGCGTGAAGCCGTGCTTCGTGGCTTCCTCGGACAGCACCCGGTTCAGCTGACCGGAGATGATCTCGGACATCGCCCAGAACGGTGTGCAGTCACGCGGGGCGGCACTCCAGGGGCCGACCTGTTTCGTGGCGTTGTACGGATTGTAGTAGAGCGTGATGACAACCTGGGCACCGTTGGCCTTCGCCGTGTCCAGGCGGTTCATCATGCCCCGGACGGTAGGCCGGATACCTTCCGCCCGTTTCTTGGCCGCATCCGAGCACGTAGCGCGCCGAGCGGTTGTGAGTTGCCTTCCCAGGCATTCGGCCATCCAGCGCTTGACGTCGCCGAACCGCATGTCATTAGCACCGAGGGAGACGGTCACCAGCTTCTTGGCCTTTTCAGCCTCAAGGAGCTGCGGGGTCCAGGGGCCCTCCGCGTTCTTGCCATTATTGGCGGCAATGACCGCTTCCCCGGCGGTATACCCCCAGATTCCGATCCGCTTGACGTTCGAGAACCGGGGATCCTCGGCGATCCGGTCCGGATAGGCCTTCGCCGGGGCGGGACCGGAGCATCCGTCGATCGAGGTGACCCGGTCGGACCGGCACGTCGCGATCGAATTGCCAGTGGTCGTGGAGTCGCCGATCGCCACATAGTCGGCGCCGCCGGTGTCAGCTTGCGCGCCCGCGGGCAGCGCGAATGACGCCGACACTCCGGACAGCATCACTGCGGCGGTGGTCACCAAGTGACGCCGCCGCGTGCGGAGTCTCATCTCTCCGCATCTCCTTTCTCCCGATGACACCGGCGCAGC
>JAUPKM010000496.1 GCA_030837445.1 Actinomycetota bacterium | reverse complement strand
TCCTCGGCACCGCCGCCGCCGGGGTCGCTGACCATCGGCCGGGCCACCGATAACGACATCGTCATCCCCGATGTGCTGGCCTCCCGGCACCACGCCACCCTGATCCCGACGCCCGGCGGCATCGAGATCGTCGACAACCGCAGTATCAACGGCACCTTCGTCAACGGCACCCGGGTGGACGCCGCACTGCTGGACGACGGCGACGTGGTCACCATCGGCAACGTCGACCTGGTATTCGCCGGCGGAACGCTGCTACGGCGCACCGAAGCCGCAACAGCCACCGGGACCGGCGGCCTGGACGTGCGCGGGGTGACCTGGACCATCGAGGGCAACAAGACCCTGCTGGACAACATCTCGCTGACCGCGCGGCCGGGCACCCTGACTGCGATGATCGGCCCGTCCGGAGCCGGGAAGTCCACCCTGGCGCGACTGATCGCCGGCTACACCCATCCGACCAGTGGCACGGTCAGCTTCGAGGGCCACAACATCCACGCCGAGTACGCCTCGCTGCGGTCCCGGATCGGGATGGTGCCCCAGGACGACGTCGTGCACGGTCAGCTCACGGTGAACCAGGCCCTGATGTACGCCGCCGAACTACGGCTGCCGCCGGATACCACCAAAGCCGACCGACAGGCGGTGGTCGACGAAGTGCTCGGCGAACTCGAGATGACCCAGCACGCCGACACCCGGGTGGACAAGCTCTCCGGCGGGCAGCGCAAGCGGGCTTCGGTGGCACTGGAGCTGCTCACCGGGCCCTCGCTGCTGATCCTCGACGAGCCCACCTCGGGACTGGACCCCGCGCTGGACCGTCAGGTGATGACGATGCTGCGCCAACTCGCCGATGCCGGCCGGGTGGTGTTGGTGGTCACCCACTCGCTCACCTACCTGGACGTCTGCGATCAGGTGCTGCTGCTGGCGCCGGGCGGCAAGACGGCGTTCCTGGGCTCGCCGGACCAGATCGGCCCGGCGATGGGCACCACCAACTGGGCCGACATCTTCAGCGCCGTGGCCGGTGACCCGCAGGCCGCCAGCGACCGCTACCGCACGCTGAGCGGCCCGCCGCCACCTGCCCCACCGGTCGCACGGCCCTCCGAGATCGGCGAACCGGTGCACACCAGCCTGCTGCGCCAGTTCTCGACGATCGTGCGGCGGCAGACCCGGCTCATCGTCTCCGACCGCGGGTATTTCGCCTTCCTGGCGATGCTGCCGTTCATCATGGGGGTGCTGTCGCTGGCGGTGCCCGGGACGGCGGGCTTCGGCATCCCCGACCCGATGGGCACCGCCCCCAACGAGCCGGGGCAGATACTGGTCCTGCTCAACGTCGGGGCGATCTTCATGGGCACCGCCCTGACCATCCGGGACCTCATCGGTGAGCGGCCGATCTTCCGCCGCGAACAGGCCGTCGGGTTGTCCACGACCGCATATCTGCTGGCCAAGGTGTTCGTGTACGCGATCTTCGCCATCACCCAATCCACCATCGCCACGGCCATCACCGTCGCCGGCAAGGGCGTACCGACCCAGGGCGCGACGGCGCTGGGCAACCCCACGCTGGAACTGTTTGTCGGTATGGCCGCCACCACGGTCGCCTCGGCGATGCTCGGCCTGCTGCTCTCGGCGGTGGCGAAGTCCAACGAGCAGATCATGCCGCTGCTGGTGGTGGCCATCATGAGCCAGTTGGTGTTCTCCGGCGGGATGATCCCGGTGACCGATCGGCTCCTGCTCGATCAGTTGTCCTGGCTGACGCCCGCCCGTTGGGGCTTCGCCGCGTCAGCCTCGACGGTGGACCTGATCAACCTCGTTCCCGGTCCGCTGACGCCCAAGGACCACTGGTGGGAGCACAACGCGTCGGCGTGGTGGTTCGACATCGGGATGCTGGTCGCGCTGAGCGTGGGCTATCTGGTGCTGGTGCGCTGGAAGATTCGGCTCAAGGGCGCAAGGTAGCGGAATCGACGCCGAAACTGCGCTCAGATCGCGTTTCGAGCGGATTTCGCGATCTGGACGCAGTTTCGACGCGTGCCCGATCAGCCGCACTGCCGTGCGCAGATCCGCGCCGATCAGGGAGGTCTCCCTCAGCCGGCAGCCACTGAGGTCGACGCCGCGTAGGTCCGCTCCGGCCAGCACCGCCAGGGTGAAATCCACCTCATCGAGCACGATGGGGCGCAGTCGGCAGTCCTCGAACGTCGAGCCGAGCAGGCTGCAGTTGCGGAACGTGCTGTGCCACAGCGTGGTCCGCAGGAAGCGGCAGTTGCGGAAGGCAGACCCGAGATGCACCGACTCGGCGAGGTTGGCGCCACTGAAGTCGCATCCGGTGAACACGCACCGTTCGGTCCGCAGCCCCGCTAGGTCCTCGTCCCGGAAGTCACGCCCGTCGACGTCGAGATCAGTCCAGTGCTGCATGACTCGATCATTGCCGACCCAGCCGAGCCGACCCAGCCGCCGGCGCGGTGCAGCACCCTCCCTCCCGTGGTGTAGATTGCAGTTTTGTTCAATCCATCAAGCCGAACAATGGGGTGAGCTGATGCCCGAGGGCTTTGCGCGCGGCACTGAGCGGCCGCTCTACGAGATCAAGGCGAACCTGTTCAAGGCGCTGTCCCACCCGGCACGCATCCGAGTGCTGGAGATCCTGTCCGCCAACGGCCGCCCGACCGGGGTCGCCGAGATCCTGGCCGCCACCGGGATTGAGCCGACGCTGCTGTCCCAGCACCTCGCGGTGCTCAAACGCCACGGCGTGGTCCGGGCAGAGCGGGTCGGCAATGCCGTCTACTACGAAGTCACCCATCCATCGGTGTCCAAACTTCTGGTGACCGCCCGGACCTTCCTGGCCGACACCCTGCGGTCCCAGCAACAGCAACTCGAGGCGCTCGACGCGCTGCCCCCGGTCGGAGAACTCCAGTGACCGCGCCGGTCGCCGGCGCGATGCGCCGCCTGCTACCCCACCGCAGCGACTACGCCGGACTGCGGCAGTCGTGGCGGGGTGACGTGCTCGCCGGGATCACCGTCGGTGTGGTGGCGCTGCCCCTGGCCCTGGCGTTCGGCATCAGTTCCGGGGTCGGCGCTGCCGCCGGTCTGATCACCGCCGTCGTCGCCGGTCTGGTGGCCGCGGTGTTCGGCGGTTCGCCGGTCCAGGTCTCCGGGCCGACGGGAGCGATGGCGGTGGTGCTGGCCCCGATCGTCGCCATGCACGGCGCCGGCAGCATCGCGGTGGTGACACTGCTGGCCGGCGTGCTGGTCCTGACCGCCGGGTTCACCGGCCTGGGTCGCGCGGTGACCTTCATCCCGTGGCCGGTGATCGAAGGCTTCACCCTGGGGATCGCGGCCATCATCTTCCTGCAGCAGGTACCCGCCGCCTTCGGGGTCAGCGCCCCGGCCGGCCGCCGCACGCTGACCGCCGCCGTCGAGGTCGTCACCGGCGCCGACTGGTCCGTCGCGGCCCCGACCCTGGCCATCGTCGGGATCGTCGCCCTGCTCATGCTCGGGCTGCCGTTGCTGCATCGCGGCATCCCCGAATCGCTGACCGCAGTTGTCGTCGCCACGGTGGCGGTGGCCGTGTTCAGCCTGCCGGTGGCCACCATCGGTGCGCTGCCCTCCCACCTGCCCGCCCCGGCGGTTCCCAGCACCGACCTCAGCGCGCTGCGCACCCTCATCGGGGCGGCACTCGCGATCGCCGCACTGGCCGCAATCGAATCGCTGCTGTCGGCGCGGGTCGCCGCGACGATGGCACCGACCGGCACCTACGACCCCGATCGCGAACTCGTCGGTCAGGGCCTGGCGTCCGTGGCCGCCGGCCTATTCGGCGGTATGCCGGCCACCGGAGCGATCGCCCGCACCGCCGTCAACGTCCGTTCCGGCGCCAAGACCCGACTGTCGGCGATCGTGCACTCCCTGCTGCTGCTGGCCGTGGTCTACCTGGCCACCGGTCCGGTTGCCACGATCCCGCTGTCCGCGCTGGCCGGTGTGCTGATGGTGACGTCATTCCGGATGGTGTCCGTCGTCACGGTTCGCAAGATTCTGCGCTCGACCCGCTCCGATGCCCTCACATTCGTCCTGACCGCGGTCGTCACCGTGTGCTTCGACCTCATCGAGGCGGTCGAGATCGGCATCGTCGTCGCCGCGTTCTTCGCGCTCCGGACGGTCGCTCGGCGCAGCAGTGTCGTACGCGAGGAACTGCCCGGCCCCCGGCAGCCCGGCGACGAACGGATCGCGCTACTTCGTCTGGACGGTGCGATGTTCTTCGGTGCCGCCGAACGCATCTCCAGCGCGATCACCGACGCCGACCACCCCGAGGTGTCGGTGGTGATCATCCGGATGTCCCAACTGGGCATGCTCGACGCGACCGGGGCGCACACCCTCGCCGAGATCGCCGAGGAACTCGAGGCCCGCGGTATCACCGTGATCATCAAGGGTGTGCAGCCCGAACACCGCAAGCTGCTTGCCAATATGGGCATCTTCGACGCACTGCGCCACGAGAACCACCTGGTCGACACGCTTGAGGACGCGGTCGCCCATGCGCGGACCCACGCCGTCCAGCCCGCACCTACGCAGGCCGAAGGACCGCGACCAGAAACTCCGAGTCATCGCTGAACGGCCGCAGATCCCAGGTGGACAGCAGCAGATCGGGTGCGAGCCCGGCGGCGCCGGCGTCGGCGAAGAAATCGCCGTACTCGTAGTCGCGGCCGGCGCCGAAGCCGATCACCGCGCGCCCGTCGGCCCTGAGGTGGGCACGCAGCCGGGACAGCACCCGCCTCCGGGTGCTCGGGGCCAGGAAGGTCATCACATTGCCGGCCGACACGATGACGTCGAACGGATCGGGGATACCGCGGGCGGGCAGGTCGAGTTCGGCGAGGTCGCCGACGAGCCAGCGCGGCCCGGGATGATCCTGTTCGGCCGCTTCGATGAGCGCCGGGTCGACGTCGACGCCCACCACCCGGTGCCCTGCCGCCGCCAGATAGCCGCCCACCCGGCCGGGGCCGCAGCCCGCATCGAGGATGTGGGCGCCGCGCGGTGCAATCGCATCGACGAACCGGGCCTCCCCGGACAGGTCGTCGCCGGCCCGGGCCATCGCCCGGAAGCGTTCGATGTACCACTGCGAATGTCCCGGATCGGCCGCGACCTTCTGCATCCAGATACTCGTCTCGACCATGCTCGCAGTATCCACCACCACCGAGATGGACCAGTCCGCCATCCGCCCCGGTTCGTGAGCACGTCGGTCATCTCCCGGACGGGCAGGCGATACTGACCACGCCGGAGGGAACCGACGCGACCGGGACGCACCCAGGCACAGACGCTCTAGGCTCCCGCTCCGTCCGGGACAGACATCGAAAGTGGGCCGAATGACGCTGCTGCCTGGGTTTGGCCGCGCCCGATCGCTGCACCGCACCGGCGGTGCCGCACTGATCACCCTGATCCTGGCCGACCTGCTCGACCTTGCGACATCGTCGACGATGTTGCTGACCGACCCGAACCCGTCGATTCTGGTCGAGGCGAGGCAATTGCTCGACCTCTGGACCAGTCCGGTGGCCCTGAGCACGGCAGCGGCCGCGATGGTTCTGTGGTTCACTCCTCGCCGCCGCGCCTTCATGCGCGTTTTCGACGTGACCCTGGGTCTGAGTGTCCTCGCCCTCTGCGTGAACGCGGTGAGCCTGGTGGCAAGTCTGTTCGACAGGCAGGCGAACCCCGGGTTCCTGCTGCTGTCCTCGACGCTTGTCTACGTGCAGAACGTCGCGGTGTTCACTGCCTGGTACTGGCGTTTCGACCACCCCTTCCGCCGCGATGACACCAATGAAGACCCCAACCACCCGGCGCTGGTGTTCCCGCACGATTCGGCGGGTTTCCCTTCGTTGGCGAACTGGACCCCAGGCATCGTCGACTACGTGTTCCTGTCGTTCAACACCGCGAGCACATTCGGGCCCACGCTGCCGGTGCCACTGCGAGTGTCGGTTCAGCTCGGCATGATGCTGCAGGTGACCATCGCGATCTCCGTCCTGGGAATGCTGTCGGCGCGGGCGATCGGGCTGATCACCTGAGCCGATACCGGCAATCCATCCCCAGCTACACGGGTTTAGCGCGACCTTCTCGACCGGCCCGGCGGTAGTCTCTGTGCTGTGAGTCAGGATGACCTCAACGACATCCGACAGCGGCTCGGTGCAGTCGAGCAGGACGCCGCGGCGGCTCGGGTGCTCGCTGGCGCCGCCGATCGCGACGTCGCCGAGATACGGGCCGAAATCCGGGACTTTCGGCAGGCTACAACCAAGAGTTTCAACGCCTTGCGCGCGGACTTCATCGATCTCCGGAAAGACTTCAGCGATCTTCGGGAAGACTGCAGAGATCTTCGGGAAGACGTTGGCCGCGGCTTCATGGAGATGCGCGGCAAGTTGGACGCCACCGCAGCGGGACAGCAGCGCATCGTGGAACTCATCGAGTCGCTGATCGACCAGCAGAACAGCTAGACCGGCTCGTTGTTCCGGATTCTGTTCTACTCGCCGCGCATCGCCCCCAACACCGGAAACGCGATTCGGATGGTCGCGGCGACGGGATGCGAACTTCATCTTGTCGAGCCGCTGGGTTTCGACCTGTCCGAATCGAAGCTGCGCCGGGCCGGACTGGACTACCACGACCTGGCATCGGTGACCGTGCACGAATCCCTCGACGCCGCGTGGGCGGCGATCGGCGAGGCGCGGGTGTTCGCCTTCACCGCCCATGCCGATACAGCGTTCGCCGATATCAGCTACCAGGCGGGTGACGTCCTGCTGTTCGGCCCCGAACCGACCGGCTTGGACGAGGACGTCCTGGGCGACCCACACATCACCGCCCGGGTGCGCATCCCGATGCTGCCGGGCCGACGGTCGCTGAACCTGTCCAATGCCGCGGCGGTGGCCGCCTACGAGGCATGGCGCCAGCACGGTTTCACCGGGGCGGTGTGAGCGCCGCATCTGCAACTGGGTATCTCTCAGGGCTAGGATGCCCCGGTAACCAGTGAGGGGTAGACACCGTGCATATCTTCTACGGCAATGGGGCGACCTACATTGACGTAACCGAGGCGGCGGTTACCTACTGCTATGACGGGACTCGGATATACATCGCCTCCGGCGATACGGGTTCGACCTTCTTTCCCGATCCGCTCCCCGGATACCTGAAGAACGTCATCGTGGTGCGCGAGTTCGACGGTGTCTCGGAATGCCGCTGCTTCGATGCCAACATCCCGATTCGGCTGGATCCGACGGACGCCGAACTTCGGCAGATCGCGAAGATCCTCGACCGAGGCAGCGCTGGCAAGCCCAGGGTCATCGAGCAACCGCCCGCCACTTTCGATACCGCATCGAAGATCGCGTTCTTCCACACGCAACTCAGGTTCACCGGTGGTGACATCGGTCACGAGTGGGTGGAACAGTCCATGGTCGTCGACTTCCTCGATCCCGGTGCCCGGGTACTGGAGTTGGGATCGAACATCGGGCGGAACACCCTCATGATTTCGTGCGTCCTCGATGATCCCGCCAATCTGGTGACCGTCGAATGCAATCCGTTCTTCGTCGAGTTGCTCCGCAACAACCGGTATGCCAATCAACTCGACTTCCACATTGAAGCGGGCGCCCTCTCCTACCGAAAACTGATGCAGAGCAGGGACAACTGCCGATACGGTAGCGATGCTGAGGCGTGGGAGGCGATACCCGCCGAGGAGCTCTCTGACGGATACGAGTGGATACCCACGGTGACCTTTGCCGATCTCGAAGCAAAATACAATCTGCGGTTCGACACTCTGGTCGCCGATTGCGAAGGGGCTCTCTTCTACATTCTCGACGACGATCCCGACCTGCTGACGAACATCACCACGATCATCATGGAGTCGGATTTCCGTGTCGTGGAACAGAAGTGGGCGGTCGAGCGTAAGTTTGCCGATCGCGGCTTTGAGCGGGTTCATTCCGTCGCCCTCGTGCCGAATCTGACCGAGTTGCCACAGGAGTGCGCGGACAGCTTCTGGCAGGTGTGGAAGAGAAAAGCCTGACGAAGATCATTAATACCAGCGCCGCAGCCTTCCGGCTGCCTTTCAAGTCCACTTTATGGAATCACTCAAGGAGCAGGCTGGAATGACCGGAGATTCGACCCGTTTTGCATTACCGCCCGACCAGCTTCGCAAACATCTGGTTCCCGGGGCATTTCTCGCAATCGCGATTGTCGGATTCGCCTACTCAGCCGTTCGCGCCATTGCCTCCGACAACGGCAACTACAACCTCCACGTCCAACAGGCCTTCTCCTTCATTCACGGCGAGTTGTTTGTTATCAATCCGGTCAACGACGTGGCCTTATACAACGATCATTACTATTCGGTATTTCCACCATTCCCGGCAATCCTGATGGTGCCCTTCGTCTTGATTTTCGGCGCGGCCGCCGCCAAAGGGACCGTCCTGGCGCTTCTTCTCACCGCACTCGGCGCCGTCGCATTGTTCCGCATCTTCGTCGCACTGGAAGTATCCAAGCCGACGGCGTTCTGGCTCGCCGCCGGGTTCTTTCTCGGAACCGGTTACTGGTTCGCCATCCTCGGCAGCTCGGCAGTCTGGATGTTGAGCCAGACGGTAGCCGTGAACTGCGCCTTGATCTCCTTTTATTTTCTCATCGCAGCCCGCCAGTCCGTGTGGTCGATTGCGCTAGCCGGTCTGTTCCTCGGCTTCGCCTTCACCTCACGGCAGGTAACGATCTACCTGATCGTCTTCTCGTTGATGTACTTGTGGTCATCGGTCGCAAAGAATGACACCGGAAAGTTCCTCCGATTCGCCGGGGCGTTTATCGCACCATTCGCCGCATGCCTAGGGCTCTATATGTTGTTCAATCAACTCCGATTCGGCAGCGCACTGGAAACCGGCTATCGCTATATCCTCCTGGGCGACAGTCTGGGTGGAGAGCGATTCAGGACCTACGGGTTGTTCAACACCGCTTATCTGCCGTTCAACTTGAATTCGATGTTTCTGAGTGGATTTCAACTCGACTTCGGCGGATCAACCATGACAGATGTGCAGTCGATAAGCCCGTGGGGGACGTCACTTCTCTTCGCCAGTCCATTCTTGATAACGGCTTTCTATGCGCGAGGCCCTAAATGGGTCATCGCTGCGGCATGGGCTTCGATCGGATTTGCCCTGCTACATATGCTGCTGTACTTCAACAACGGCTATGTCCAAGTCAACACCAACCGCTTCACCCTCGATTTCCTCCCCCTGCTGATGATTCTGTGCGCACTGGGAATCAAGAAGGCGCCGACCATTCTGTGGAGGGCTGGAATAGTTTGGGCCATCGCGTTGAACTTTTTAGCCTTTGTCGTTCTTGCCGCGATGCACGTGACTGCTGGAACCTGACCGAATCTGACGCCGCGCGGCGCCGGAATCACCAACTGTCCCATCACCAACTGTCCCAATGGGTCAGCTGCTCGGCGGGTAACCGCTTGGCGAGCTTGAAGTCCGTGCCTTTGGTGTAGGCGATCGGGAACAGCCCACCCT
>JAUPKM010000495.1 GCA_030837445.1 Actinomycetota bacterium | reverse complement strand
CGACGCCGACGCCGACGCCGACGCCGACGCCCACCCCGACTCCGACGCCGACACCCACCCCGACCCCCACGCCCCCACCGACGGCCCAGCCTGCGACACGCTCGGCGTACTCGGTGATTGAGGCCGAACAGGCCACCGTCAACCACGGCGGCATCAGCCAAGGCACCAACGTCGGCGGCCTAGGCAACGGCGACTGGCTCTCCTTCGCCGGCGTTGACTTCGGCACCGGTGCCTTCCAAGCGCACATCCGCGCCGCAGGAGGATCCGGTGGATCCGGGCTGATCCGATACCGGCTCGACTCACCCACCGGACCAGTCCTAGGCGACCTGGCCATCGGCGATACCGGCGGCTGGACCAGCTACCGATCCATCCCCGCCAACGTCGCCAACACCGGCGGAGTCCACACCCTCTATGTCACCTTCGAATCCGGCTACCCCGGCGACTACGTCAACGTCGACCGGCTCCAATTCCAACAACTCAACCAACCCGTCCCCAACCTGACCGACGGACCAACGCCGACGCCAACGTCCACACCGACGCCGACGCCGACTCCGACCCCAACTCCGACCCCAACCCCAACCCCAACCCCAACCCCAACCCCAACCCTCAACCCGACCCCGATGCCCACCGTCAAGCCGACCCCGACGCCGACGCCCAAACCTCCGAAACGCTCGGCGTACAGGGTGATCGAGGCCGAACAGGCCACCGTCAACCACGGCGGCATCCGCCAAGGCACAACTGTGGGCGGCCTCGGCAACGGCGACTGGCTCTCCTTCGCCGGCGTCGACTTCGGCACCGGAGCATTCCAAGCGCACATCCGCGCCGCAGGAGGATCCCGCGGATCTGGACTGATCCGATACCGGCTCGACTCACCCACCGGACCAGTCCTAGGCGGCCTGACCATCGGCAATACCGGCGGCTGGACCAGCTACCGATCCATCCCCGCCAAGGTCGCCAAGACCGGCGGAGTCCACACCCTCTACGTCACCTTCGAATCCGGCTACCCCGGCAACTTCGTCAACGTCGACCGGCTCCAGTTCCAAAAGCGCAACCAACCCATCCCCAACCTCGCGAAGTAGCGAGGCGGATGGGGAGGGTGCGGACCGTCAGTCCGGGGCGCGGGCACACGGCTACCGCGTTTGTGGGATATCTGAGAGCCCCCAAAAGCCTCCAGTGAGCCCGGCCCGGCGGAAGTAGTCGGCCGCGAGTGGCGGGTCTCGCCGCTCGTATGGGGTATCAAGTCGGCCGTCGTACCAGTGTTCAGCGAGTCGCCACAGGGTCGCCAGGGTCATGACATATCCCCGCGGATTGCCGGTGCGCTGGAGCCGGTCGGATACGCACGTCAGGGAACAGAAGATCAATTGGTTCTCACACGCGTGCGGAGCGTTGCACGCGGGGCAGGTCGTTGCGACAAGAACCGAGGGCGAGTCGGGGACCAAGTTGGGGATCGCGAAGGCGTCCCATGCGCACCCGCCCCACCACAGAGTGTCCGGCCCCATCACGGAGAAGCCGAAGGACCTCGTGGCGAATGGGTGCGCCAGCACCACGTCGCCACCCTCAATGACGACGTGCCGGGCGGCGGCCAACTCCTCCACATCTTCCTGAAGCTCACTCTTGGCGATGCCCAGGCGCTCCGCAAGCGCCGACCGTGACGGAAGGGTCCCCGTAGCCGCGAGCTCGTTGTAAAGCAGGTGTCGTGTGTCTTCCGCTCGCGTGCTCAATGTCATGAACGTCCTCCGGTCAGGATGGCTGTTTCGCCTCACCTTCAGCCCCTGAGCGAAATTCGCGGAGAACCCCCACCCTACCTCGGGATCGGACGGGCCCGGAAACTACCAAAAGGAGGCAGCTGGCGCCGTTCCGTCGGCCAGCTCTTCCCGTGGAATTCGTCGAAATCAGACCCTTGGGTGGGATCACCACCTATTCGGACCACCCTGCGGCGACAACTCGACCGATCGGGGCCACGGGACGTCGCCGGATTGCCCTCGAGGAGGGCCGCAATCAACCGAACAGGCCAATTACATCCTCAATTGCAGGCCCGGCAGTAACACAATGTAACTACGGACCACCACGCGGTGAGACGCTGCTGGCGCCGCCGCCGATGCTTACGTACCGTCTGGATGGTACCTGCTCGCGGGCAACTGGCCCCGGACTGAGCCCGACCGTGATTATTTGTTGACTGAGGTGCCCTAGATGACCGCCGAGCGAGCCGTCGTGGTGCCTCCACGCCAGTCGCGGTCCAGGTTACCTGCCATCATCTCGGCGACCGGAATGACTGCCGGACTAACTGCCGGGCTGGCCGTCGTCTCGGCGATTTCAGTCGTCGGGGCCACCTCCGCATCCGCCACACCGGCGCCTGTGTCCCTTTCTGTGGGGCACTCTGTCGCAGCAGGCGCGCCCGGGTCAGCGAGTCCAGTGGCCAAACCGCAGCCCGTCCGGGCCGTTCGAGTCCTTCGATTCCCGTCGGCGTCCTCCGCGGCCGTCGGTTGGTTGCCCCCGGCTGCTGCCACGCCCCGGCCCACCAGCTACCTCGTGCGGGCCTCCGCACCGAATTCGACCACTCGGTTCGGCCCGTGGCTGCGGTCGAGTGTGAGCAGCCGACTGGTGCAGGGGCTGGCGCCGGGCGCGGTTCATCGAGTCCAAGTAGTTGCGAAGTCACCGGCCGGCCATTCGGTCGCCGCCACCGTGGCGTTCCGGCAGCCGAGCAGCCCATCACCGGATCGGAGGCCAGCCCCAATCCCGACACCGACTCCGGTCGTCCGCTCGGTACTGGACTTCGGGGCCAAGGGCGACGGAGCCACCGACGACAGCGCGGCGATCCAGAGCGCGCTCGCCTCGATGCGCGGCGGCGAAACCCTCGTCTTTCCGGCTGGCCGGACGTTCGCGCACTCGCGGAGTCTGTCCGTGGTGGTCTCTGGAACCCGTTTAACAGGCGGCGGGGTGCTGCTCGCCACCGATGAGCAGAACTCCAAACTGCTGGTCCGAAGGGTCAACAACACCACCATCGACAACCTGACCATCCAGGTCGACGCCGCTACCAGGAGGTGGTCCGAGTACGAGAAGATGGGAATCGTCCTGCTGGAGACCACCGGGTCGAAAATCAGCGACGTCACAATCGACGGCACTGGCTCAGCAGGGCTGTATGTCGGACGATCCGGCAACTTCCAACTGAATCGAATCGCCGTGAGGAATGCGAAGGCCGATTCGATTCACATCACCGAGGGCTCCCATGATGGAGTCGTCAACGACGCGGTGGTGGCAAACTCCGGCGACGACGGAATCTCCATCGTCTCCTACCGGGACGGCAACCCGCCGGTCACGAACGTCACGATCAACAACCCGCGGCTGATCGGCCAGGTCTGGGGTCGCGCGTTCGCGGTGGTAGGTGGCACCAACATCACCTGGCGCAACATCCACGCCGAAGGGTCCAGCTCGGCCAGCGTCTACATCGCCGCCGAGCGGGAATGGAACACTCTCAACAGCCATAACATCTTGGTCGACGGCGGTTCGATCGTGGCTGCCAACCGCAACGCCTCGGTCGACCATGGGGCCGTCATGATCTACAACAGCGCGGGCGGCGTCAACAGCAACATCACGGTCCGCAACCTGAACATCACCGGCACCAGGGCCGGGGCCGCGCGCCAGGTGGCCAT
>JAUPKM010000494.1 GCA_030837445.1 Actinomycetota bacterium | reverse complement strand
TCCACCCAGTCCCGGACCGGACGGGATTCCACCGTCATGGCCTCGACCTGCAGGAGCTGCCGCCTGGCGAAGTCGCGGTATCCGGCGGGCTCCGGCAGTGGGTTGGGAACGTCGCACATCAGCGCCTGATACGTCAGGTGGATGTCGGTGTAGACCAGTGCCGCCGACGACCCGTCGGTGTGCAGGTGGTCGATGATCGCGTACACGGTGAAGTGGTCGGGCTTCTGCACCACTCCGAAGGTGAAGCAGTCCCAGTCCAAGGTGTTCGGTGTCGTGTTGACGACGTGGGCACGGACCTCCTCGGCGTCCATGAAGCCGACGGGCGCGGGGACGAACTCGATGAGGTCGGGATCGTCAACCGTTCGGCGGATCATCGTCTCGGCGCTCGCGCCCATGACCTCGAAGCGGCTGTGGTAGGTGTCGTGCCGGCGGACATGGGTGTTGATCGCCTCGGTCATCGCCGCCACATCGCACCAGCCGTCGACGTCCCAGGACACCATGATCAGCCGGGGTACGTCGCGGCCCACAGCCCGGGCGAAATGCGCGGTCCGCAGGTGCTGGGCCTGTTGAAAGCTCGGCGGCAGCGGGTCCACTCCGGCGCGCGCCATGGCCTCGCGACTGGCCGTCGACGCCGTCCACGTGGTCACCGGCCCGCGCCCTGGCTGCCAGGACTTGATGGAACCAATGGCCACCATTCTGGGGAACTCCTCACTGACGATGCGGTCGCTACTGACACCGATGAAATTAGGTGCTGCTGCCGATGCCTGTCGTGCTTGTGCGCGCTACTCGCGAAGTGCGCATAATGCGCGGTTATGCGCATTGTGCTCAGCCGGGGTGCTGCTTGCTGTGACGCCGTCTGTTCTGTGTCTGTTCTGTCGCGGGCCAAGCCCGGTGCGTTACCGCACGCGACGGTTAGATCGAGCGTACCTGGATCAGGGCACCGCGATGCGGCTGCTGAATGACGCCACGTGGCCGCGGGCGCTCGCCGGATGCGCTGGTCGGGACCAGGTCGACCCGGCACAGCACCTCCCGTAACACCACCCGCATTTCGGTCAGGGCCAGGTTCGCGCCCAGGCACCGGCGATTGCCGCCGCCGAACGGAAGCCACCGGTGGGCAGGAGCGGCGCGCCCGGGGGGAGTGGTTGCCTCTGACGGGTTCGTTGCCAGCATTCGCTCGGGGCGGAACTCGTCAGGATCCTCGTACTGGTGTGCGTCGGCGTGTACCAGCCCGATCGCCGGTATGACGGTCACTCCCGCCGGGAGCCGGTAGCCGGCGACCTCGACCGGTTCCTTGAGCAGCCGTCCGACATCGAACACCACCGGCCGGAGGCGCAGCGTTTCCCGGGCCACCGCATCGAGGTACTCGTCGCCGGCCGGGTCGCCGTCCGCGGCTGCGCGGGCGGCCGCCGCCGCCACCGCCAGCACCTCGGGATGCCGGGTCAGCCGCTCGAACGCCCAGGACAATCCCGTGGCGGTGGTGTCGTGCCCGGCCAAGAGCAGGGTCATCAACTGGTCGCGCAGCTCGCGGTCGGTCATCCGTCGGCCGTCCGCGTCGGCGGCACGCACCAGCATGGCGAGGGCGTCGGTGCGGTCGGCGAGGTGCGGGTCGGCGCGCCGGTCGGCGATCTCTGCGTAGAGCAGAGCGTCGGCCTCGCTGATCCGCCGCCGCAGCGAGCGCCACGGCCATCGGCGCTGTAGCCGTGGCCGGGCTACCGCCAGGGTGTCCCACGGGCCGAGGCGCAACAGCCGCGGCATCACCGAACGCAGTGCGGCCAGCCGGTCGGCGTCGGTGGCTCCGATCGCGGTGCGCAGAATCACCTCCAGGGTGATCTGGGACATTCGCTCCGAAACTGCGAACTCGGTGCCGACCGGCCAGCCGGCGATGTTCGCCGCGGTGATCTCGGCGATCAGCGGTTCCTGGCGGGCCACCGCCTCGCGGTGGAACGGCGCGAGCATGAGCCGGCGCCGGTCGCGGTGCAGATCCTCGTCGAGCACCAGTACCGAACTGCGTCCCAGCACACCGCTGAGCACGGAGTTCGCCTCGCCGGCGTGGAAGATCCGGGGATCGCCGGCGAACACGGCCTTAATGTCATCGGGGTTCGCCAGGTACACCCCGGTGCCGAAACCGGCCAGCCGCACCGTGAAGACATCGCCGTAGCGCCGGCGGCAGGCGGTCGCCACGGGCGACCACCAGCGCAGCATCAGGGCGGTCTGGATGAAGGCGGGCAGCGGTGGTCCCGGCGGCAGGGTGTCCAGACCGGGCATTGACCGAGACTAATCGGGCCTGATCGGCTCTAGCCGTCCCGCCCGGGGAACTTCTCCCACGCGCTGTGGCCGACGATGAATGCGGCGAACAGCAGCAGTGCCGCGGTGATCCAGCGGCCGTGCTCCTTCATCACCCGTTCGTAGCCGTCCTTGATCCGGATCGCCGCGTCGGGGCGGACCATTTCGATGATGGCCGGCAGCACGGCGGGAATCACCGCGATCACCGCGAACAGCACGACCGCCAGCGTCCGCTGGTCGGGTTCGGTGATCTGACTGATCTGATGGCCGGCGGCGATCGCGATGGGGAAGACCTTCGGGTGCAGCCCGCACATGGCGAAACCGGCCAGCAGTGCCCGGGCCACTCGCTGGCGGGTGCTCAGTTCGGCACCCGGCTGAAACTGCTTCATCGCGCTCGGGAAGCGCCGGTCGAGTTCGGTGCGCACCCGGCCGGGCTTCTTCGCAGTCTTGGTGATATCGGGAATCGGCTTGTGCCGCAACGCGTTGACCGCGCGGGTGAGCCCGATGGCCAGCAGCGTCCCGGCGATGACCACCCGGACGGAGAATCCCGCCCAGGACTCGTGGTGCGCCCCGGTGGCGTCCGCCCCGGAGGCGTGCGCGATCATCAGTCCGATCCCGGTGGCGAAGGCGATGCCGGTGATACCGCCGAGGGCGAAGGCGAACGCCGCGAGTCGGGGGTTCTGCTTGTTCCCGGCGACGATGAGCCCCAGAACCAGCGTTTCCGGGCTGAAGAAGATGGCCAGCGCGAGGGTGGCCACCGCGGCCAGATGCGAGCTCACGGTGTGGGAAGGGGTGTGCAGCTGTACGGCCCC
>JAUPKM010000493.1 GCA_030837445.1 Actinomycetota bacterium | reverse complement strand
TGCTGCCGGCGGTCGTGACGCCGGAACCGCCGACCTCGGTGCAGGCGCCCGCGTCGACGCTGGAGGCGGTCTGATGATTCGGTTTGAAGACGTGTCAATCCGGTACGACCCGGCTGGCCCGGTCGTCCTGTCGAATGTCGACCTGCACATACCCGAAGGCGAGTTGTGCCTGGTGGTCGGCGAGACGGGCACGGGCAAGTCCACACTGCTGCAGGCGATCAACGGCCTGGTACCGCACTTCACCGGAGGTGTGCTCTCCGGCCGCGTGACTGTCGCAGGACGGGACACCCGGGACAATCCGCCGAGGGAGCTCGCCGACATTGTCGGGATGGTGCTGCAGGATCCGATGAGTGGGTTCGTGGCCGACGTGGTGGAAGACGAACTGGCCTACGGGATGGAAAGCCTGGGCGTGCCGCCAGCGGTGATGCGCAAACGGGTTGAGGAGACGCTGGACCTGATGGGCCTGGCGGATCTCCGCAACCGATCGCTCCTGTCTCTCTCCGGTGGCCAACGACAGCGCGTCGCGATCGGCTCCGTGCTCACCGCGCACCCGCGGGTGCTGGTAATGGATGAACCAACCTCTGCGCTGGACCCGGGCGCAGCCGAGGAGGTCCTCGCCGCGGTCACCCGTCTCGTCCATGACCTCGGCTTGACCGTGGTGCTGGCCGAACACCGACTGGAACGAGTCCTGCAGTACGCCGATTCGGTACTGCTCCTGCGGCCCGGTGCGCCGCCGCGACTGGGAACCCCGTCCGAGGTGATGACCGACTCGCCGGTCGCGCCTCCGGTGGTGGAGTTGGGTCGGCTGGCGCACTGGGACCCGTTGCCGCTAACCGTTCGCGACGCCCGGCGGGCTGCGGGCGGGTTGAGAAGCCAGCTTTCCCCGGACCTCGCCGCGGTAAGTCACTCCCCGGTCGATCCGACGACCGGGCCGATCGCACTTGACTGCTCCTCGCTGGCGGTGGTCTACGGTCCGGTCTGGGCGCTGCGCGAGGCGACGCTGGCCGTCTCCGCAGGTCAGATCGTTGCGTTGATGGGACGCAACGGCGCGGGCAAGTCGACCCTGCTGAAAGCGGCGGTCGCGCTCGTGCCCATCACTGCCGGACGGGTGCTGGTTGCAGGCCGGGACCCAGCCGTGCTGGTGGGTGCGGATCTGGTGCGGACGGTCGGGTTGGTTCCGCAGGAACCGACAGACCTGCTGTACTCCGACACGGTCGCAGCGGAATGCTCGGCGGCCGACCGCGACTCGTCAGCCACCCCCGGCACGACGGCCGCCCTGCTGGCCAGGCTGGCACCGGAGATCGCCCCAGAGATCCATCCGAGGGATCTGTCCGAGGGTCAGCGACTATGCCTGGTGCTGGCGATCGTGATGTCTGCCGCCCCTGGGCTGTTGCTGCTCGACGAACCCACCCGCGGTCTGGACTACGGTTCCAAACGGCGACTGGTCGCCATCCTGCGGGATCTGGCCCAAGATGGCACGGCGATCCTGCTCGCTTCACACGATGTCGAGTTGGTGGCCGAGGTGGCCGATCGGGTCGCAATCATCGCCGACGGCGAAGTCGTCGCCGTCGGCCCGACTGCCGAGGTGGTCACTGCCTCCCCCATCTTCGCCCCACAGGTGAGCAAGGTGCTGTCTCCTGCGCCATGGCTGGCAGTGGATCAGATCGCCGCCGCCTTGCAGGTGACCGGATGACCAGCCGTAATCACGACGACGTCTGGCGCGGACCGGTCCGGAGCGCCGAATCCGACACCGATATAGCCGGCAGGACGCCACGCTCGGCGACAGTGCTGCGCGCCCGCACCCGAGTGGTGCTGACGTTGGTCAGCCTGGTGGGTGTGGCCGCATTCTTCTGGCCCTTCCTTGCTCGCCCAGGCAGCGCGGTGTTGGGCCACTCATCCGATGCCCCCTGGCTATTCGCCCTACTCCTCCCGCTGCTGCTGCTGCTGGTCATCGCCGAAGTGTCCGATGGTGGACTGGACGCTCGCGGGATCGCCATGCTCGGCGTCCTCTCGGCCGTCGCAGCAGCACTTCGCCCGCTCGGCGCCGGCAGTGTCGGCTTCGAACCGATCTGGGTCGTGATCGTGTTGGGTGGCCGGGCGCTTGGCCCCGGCTTCGGCTTCCTGCTGGGCAACCTGTCGTTGTTCGCCTCCGCACTGCTGACCGGCGGGGTCGGGCCTTGGCTTCCGTTCCAGATGATCGCCGCCGGCTGGCTGGGGTTCGGAGCGGGCGTTCTGCCGGGGCTTCGTGGTCGGGCCGAGGCAATCATGTTGGCCTGCTACGGGGCCGTGGCCGGTCTCGCCTACGGTTTTCTGCTCAATCTGTGGTTCTGGCCTTGGGCCGCTGGCACTGCAAGCCAACTGTCCTTCGTGGCGGGAGCACCGGTGAGCGAAAATCTGCACAGATGGCTGCTGTTCAACCTCGCCACCTCGCTCGGCTACGACATTCCCCGGGCCATCGTGGTGGCGGTCCTGCTATTGCTCGCTGGACCGCCGGTACTGGCCGCGCTACGACGCGCGACCCGACGCGCGTCGTTCGATCGACCCATCTCGTTCGAGCCCGGCCCGGCGCCAGCACACCCGACGTCCGAGTCCACCGGATGAAGGTCACTGTACTGGGAACTGGGGCCGCCGATGGCGTCCCGCAACCGTTCTGCGGGTGTGACACCTGCAGTTATGCCCGATCCACCGGTGAGGTGCGGTCCGCTGGCGGCGTGTTACTCGACGACACCGTGCTGATCGACGCGCCACCCGCACTCGGGGCGACAGCAGCTCGGGCCGGCGTGACGCTTGCAGCGGTGGACACAGTGCTGGTGACGCACAGCCATCCCGACCACTGGGACCCCTCATTCCTGCTGTACCGCGAATGGCACCCCATCGCGGCAGCACGACCGCTGTCGGTGGTCGGACCGGTCGATGTCATCGACAGCGCGAAGCAGTGGCTCCCGCCGAGATCCTCCGTGCAACTCCAGTCGGTGACTGCCGGCGACCACTTTCGCACGGCTGGCAGCTACGACGTGCAGGTACTCGCCAGCAGCCATGGCAACGGCACCGATCGCTGCGCCGAACTTGCCGTGCTGTTCGACGTCACCGGTCCCGACGGCTCCCGGCTGCTCTACGCCAGCGATACCGGAGAACTGCCGGCGGAGGTTGTCGACGCCGTGCGAGGCGCCCAGTTTGATGTCGTCCTGCTTGAGCTGACCTTCGGCGCCGACGGGCCGACAACGGCCGGGCATCTGGATCACCACAGCTTCACCGCCGCGCTGGCCACCTTGCGCGAGGTCGATGCCATCACTGCGAATTCCACCGTCGTTGCGGTCCACATTGGACACCGCAACCCACCGACCCCGGCCCTCGAAGCCTTCCTGCGGTCGGTTGGTGCTCGGTGCGTCCCGGAAGGGCGAACGTGGGAGGT
>JAUPKM010000492.1 GCA_030837445.1 Actinomycetota bacterium | reverse complement strand
GCCCGGACATCGCGTCGGTCACCGCGTTACGGCGGTCGGGGTCGTTGACGGTGATGACGGCCACCCGCTCACGTACCTCGTAGCGGACCAGATCAGACGGCACAGAATCGGTCATAGTTGAGCAGCGTAGATGTCTAGCTGCGCGGCGACAGCGACCGCTGGGCGAGGGCGCCCAAGACCGGCTGCAGGCGGCGGGCGTAGGTCGTCGTTACGTGGTTGTCGTCCCGGAACACCAGATCGCTGCCGATGATCACCGGGCAGATCGCCGTGGCGCAGAACAGGTCCGTCATATCGGCGTACTGCCCGCCGCCGCGTCGGGTGGCGGCCGCCTCGGCGGCGATCCCGTCCGCGTTGATCGCCTCGGCGCGCGGCGGTGCGCAGGCGTTGGCCTCGTCCAACTCGCCGGACACACAAACCGGCACGACCGAGTGCGGGTCGGGCACGGGTCCGAGCACCAGCACCCGCGCGCCGGTGATTTCCCGCAGCTCGGAGACCAGTGCGGTCAGTGCATCCAGCCAGGGCCGGCTGTAGCTGGTGAACCCGAAGTCCGATCCGTAGCGCCGCGACATGCCGAGCAGCACCAACTGGGGGCGATCGGCCGCCAGGCGCTGCAGCACCTCCCCGCGCCACTGCACGCACTCGGTGTAGTCGCGTCCCAGATAGGGGCTGCGGATCGGTAGATCCTGCAGCGGGCAGGTCACCTTTGCCATCGTGCTCAGCCGCCAGTTCTGTGCCCGCGCAACGGGTTCCAAGGCAGGCTCCCACATCGCGGCATGGGAGTCGCCGACCAGGGCCACCGTCGTCGGCGACGAGGTGTCTCCGGACTCGCAGGTCGGGACACCCACCTCGAGCCAGGCTCGGACGCAGCCGTTGTAGAACACGTCCGGTTTGTCGGCCGCCGCGCCGTCCAGGGGCGGCGACAGGTCGGCGGGCACTTGGCGGCGATCCGCCGAGGCCGCAACCGCGGTGCGCAGTGGCGCGGCGGCAACGGTAACCGGGTCGGCAGCCACCAGTCGGGACCGTTCGGCGGGCTGGACGAAGGCGGCAGTGGCCGGTGCGCCTGGGCCGACCCGGGCGGGCACCAGCATCGGCAGCAGCAGGGCGGCGCTGACGGCCGCAGCGGTGATCGCACTGCCCAGCGCCAGGCTCCGGCCCGACGATCGCCGCAAGCCCACCGCGTAGCGCACCGGACGTTCGACGTAGCGCAGCGTGAGCATCGCCAGCGCCAGCGACGCGGCGACCGCAGCCAGGCGGCCGGCCCAGCCCAGCGGATGGCCCAGTGCCGCCGGGGCCAGCACCAGGATCGGCCAGTGCCACAGATACCACGAATAGGACAGCCGGCCCAGCGCCCGCATCACCGGCGCCGACAGCCAGCGCCCCGCCGCTCGCCGGGGTGCCGAACATCCGGCGGCCACTACCAGGACCGCACCGGCGACGGGAACCAGTGCCGCAGTGCCCGGGTAGGGGGTCTGCGGGTTGAAGCGCAGGCATGACCAGCCGATCAGGCCCAGTCCGCCGAAGCCGGCCACGGCGGCGAGGCCGGGCGGCAGCCGGCGCCATGCCGTGGCGGTCAGTGCGATCAAGGCTCCCGCGGCCAGTTCCCAGGCCCGGGTGGGAAGTGAGAAGAACGCCCAGGGCGGCCGGGTTGAGGTCCAGGAGAGTGCGAGCCATAGGGAGCCCGCGCCCAGCACGGTCAACGTGGCGACCGCGGCGCCCCGGCTGCGGCCCAGCAGCGCGGCAGCGCCCAACAGCACCGCGGGCCAGATCAGGTAGAACTGTTCCTCCACTCCCAGCGACCAGTAGTGCTGGAACGGGGAGGGGGAGGAGGGAGAGGCGTGTGCGAGGTAGTCGGTGCCGGTGATCGCAAACCGGTAGTTGCCGACGTAGAGCGCACTGGCCAGGCCGTCGTCGAGCACGTCCCGGGCCTGCAGGGCAGGGAGGATGGCGGCTGCGGCGAGCGCGGTCGCGACCAGGACGACACCCGCCGCGGGCAGCAGGCGCCGGGCGCGGGCGGCGTAGAACCGGACCAGGTCGACTCGGCCGGTCTGGCCGAGTTCGGCCCAGAGCAGTCGGGTGATGAGGAACCCGGAAATCACGAAGAAGACGTCCACGCCGACGAATCCGCCGGTGACGGCTCCGGTGTGGAAGGCGACGACAGCCATGACCGCGACCGCACGCAGACCCTCGATATCGGGCCGGAACTCGGGTTTGCGGTGGCGCCGAAGCACGGACTCATTGTTGCCGCCGCAGGCGCGGTTACCTGCCTGCCACGCCCGGGATCACGGGGAGGTTGTCAGGTCCTGTTCGAACAGTTCACGTTCGACCGCCGCGGCGTCCAGGTTGGTGGCGATGACGGTCCGGGTGGACAGGTCGACTAGCCCGTAAGGCCCGTACTGCTCATACGCGGGGGAGTCCGCCTTGTACTTCACCAGACGCAGCCCTTTGCGGTACGCGCGATACCGCCATTGGGATTCAGAATGCATGACCGACCCCCCGTCGATGGCACTCCCTCGCGTGGGGGCACTGCCTGAGAGTACCGAAAGCAGGTCACCGCGGAACCCCGGTGAGCCGAGGGATGCGCTCGATGCCGTCCGGTTCAGACGTGTAGCGCGGGATCGCCTTGCGCCGATCCGCCCCAGTGCTCCGGTGGGTACTTGTTGAGCCAGTTCAGTTCGGTGCGGCCAGGGTTGGGCTCGTACCAGCCCTTGCCATTGAAAATGTGCGACACCGAGTCGAAGTACTCCTCGTACATGTCGGCGACCCGGTCGAGGGAGAAATTGCGCTCGGCCCAGGTCCGGCAGTTCACCGGGTCGATGTTGCCGATGTTGTTGGCCGCCCAGATGAACTGTTCGAAGGTGCGGCAACGGTACCCGGTGATGCCGTGCAGGTTGTACTCGGCGAACGCGCCCCAGTCGGTGCTGATCACCGGCGTGCCCGACAGCATCGCCTCGATCTGAACACCGCAGAACGGCTCAAGAAATGTCGACGGCGTCAGCACCGCCTTCGCCTTGGACAGGAGCTTGCGGCGCTCGGCCGGCCCGACGGCGCCGAGAAGCGTTGCGAACTCCGACGGGTCGGTGTCTATCTCGTGGCCGGTCAGCCCGCCCGCACCGGCGATGAGCAGCTTGCCCCCAATATCGCGAACGACCTGCAGGGCGATGTGAATGCCCTTGCCGGAGTTCACCCGGCCGAGGAACAGGAAGTAGTCGTCCTTCTCGGCGCAGTAGTCGAAATCGTCGAGATCGAAGTAGTTGGGGATCACCGCGTCGTACCACATGTCATTGGCGCCGCTGGCGACGTTGTCCATGCCGCGGTAGACGTGCAGCGTCGAGTAGGACTCGAAGACTCGGAAGCGCGCGAATCCGCCGTGCGGGTAGCCGATGCCGGGTTCGACGATGATCATGTCGGAGTGCGCCTCGGCGACCGGCTGGTGGTTGGCGCCGAAGGTACAGAGCAGGAAATCCCCCGGTTGCTTGCGCTTGCCGATCTCCTCGATGGCCCGGCTGAAGAATTTCCGGTAGGCGTGGTCGCCGAAGCTGTAGGTGGGCCAGCCCTGGGTGCGCCAGTCGTGGCCGGGGTAGCTGATCGCCAGGTCTTCGTCGTTGGTGATACCGACGTTCTCGGTGCACTCGACGGTGGAGTCCTCGTGGCCATAGTGGATGACGGTGTGGCCGCGGGACGTCAGCATCTTGCCCAGTTTCACGACCTTCTGCGTGAAAGCGCACGACGAGTACTCCGGCACAGAAACGGCATGTGGAACCGCGAGGATGTGAAATCGGTACGACACGTAAGCGAACTTTCTCTCAGCGTGTGAGGCTCCCCCACGGAGGACGAGGTTACCCTGGCACCCCGCGTCTGACGGCGTCGCCCACCGGTGCGACGGCACCGTGTATCAATCCGAAAGCAAATTGCCCGTTCTGCTCTCCAGCGGAATCTCTCCGGCGATCTTGCCGATCACCCGTCCCGGCCAGGCATAAGGCTGGCTATGGCGAGCAAAGAGCCGCCCGTCGGTCTCGGCCCGCAATTCCGTCTCGTCGCCGAGCGGATCGATCACCGTGGCGACGAGATCGCCCTTGCGGACCCGATCGCCCAGCCGACGGTCATAGACGACGAGCCCTGCGACCGGCGAGCGCACTTGCGCCATCGCCGTCAGCGCCGTGGCGCGGCAGGACAAGCGGGGGTGCCCGCCCGACCCGTCGACAAACCCGCGTCCCTGCAACATGCGCAGCAGTGCGGTGGCTTGCTCAGCTGCGCGTTCGGGAATGACATCGTCATTGCTGCCCATTTCCAGCGTCGCGGCGAGGCAGGCCGGCGGAATGGGCAGGCCGGGATGGTTCGCGGCAAGCGACCACCATGGACCGGCGCAGGCCTCATCGAAGGGGGAGCCGCCCGACAACTCTGACAGCAGCACCGCCCGCGCATCGATCGCCGAGGCGATGTCTTCGGCCGCCGGCCATAGCGCCGGGCCGACATACATGTGCGGCTCGGCCTCGTTGTCGGCGTGCAGATCGAGCACGAGGTCGGCGTCATGGGCGAGCGTCAGCAACCTGTGGCGCAGATGAGCCAGTGCGCCATCCGGCTGCATCGCCGCAAGCCGAGCGGACATCGCGGCCCGGATCGTTTCAACGTTCGCTGCCGCGTCCGGCCCCAGCGACAGGCTTCCGAGGTCCGACAGATCGGCATAGTTCCGGTTGAAGTTTTCTCCGGTGCCGGTTTCGATCCGACCGGACACGAAGCTGGTTTCGGTCTGCGCCAGGCCGATCGGGTTTGCCTGCGGCACCAGCAGGATTTCACCGTGGACGCCGCCGTGAGCTTCCGCTTCGGCCAGATGCCCGGCCAGAATTCGCAAGACCAGCATGCCGGGGAACTCGTCGGCATGCAGTCCAGCCTGCAGATAGGCCTTCTTACCCGCCCCCGTCCCGGCCGCACCGAAGCGCAGCACGGTCAGGCGATGTGGTGAGCCCGGCAGATCGTGGTGTTCGCGCAGCACGGGTCTAGTCGGCCTGTCTCACTCGGCTTGCGGAGCGTCTGACTGGGCCTCAGTCTGGGGAGCGTCTGACTGGGCAGCGTCCGTCTCGGGAGCCTCCGACGGGGGCGTCTCCGTCTCGGGAGCCTCCGTCCCACCGGTCGGGAACACGAACATCTCCGTCTCGTAGTAGGCCGCGCAGGCGGTATGCAGACGAGCCTTCAGCTTGCCCTCCGCTGCCAGGGCTCCTTCGACCAGATGGTTGCTGGGGGGCATGTCACGCAGTTCGATCCCGTGCTCGTCGAGAAAGGCCGTCACGCCGGCCTCGCCCAGGTCCGGTAGCTCCATGGCGGCTTCGATGACCGCGAACGGTGAGGTTTGAGCACGGACATCGGCGGCGATTGCCGGTGCGATTGCCGCCGTGTTCTCCGCATCGGAAAGCAGGGTGATCAGGGTGGTCCCGTCGAAATACATAACTGTGCGTCCTTTCAGGATCATCCGTGCCGATCACGGATGCTTTCGATATCGAGATGGCCGGTGCCATCCCCATCAGAGCTGTAGAGCAGGGCGATATGTGCTTCGTGTGTGACACCAGGCGCGGTCACCGGCCCGGCATCTCCGATGCAGTCCTCGATCAGTTCGGCGACCAACGTGTCCAGAACGACCGCGGAATTGGTGGCCGGCGCGAGTCGGGTGACGGTCCCGGCCGCCATATCGATGACGTCCCCCGGACCGGCGAGGCACAGCCTGGTGTCGGGCGCGATGAAATCGTCTCCGGCAAGCTCGGTTTTGAGCGTGTCGATCTCGACCAGGACGGCGCCGTGCGCGCCGATCGCGGTGAGTTGGCTGTTGTCGTGATTGGCGATGACGCCGCTGTCTTCCAGTAGGCCGAGCCCGAACCGTACCCCTTCCTCGGCGCAGGCGACGGCAAGTCGACCGAGCCGGCGCGACGACGACAGCTTTTGGTCGACGATGGCGGCGCCGAACAATCCCAGCCCCTCCTGGATCACCAATCCGCGCCGTCCCATATCCGAGGCAATGCCGAAGCGCAGCGCCTCGTAGGACGTGCCGCCGCCGATCATGAAGCCGGACAGTGCCGAGGCCGCGCCGCCGACCCCGACGATCATCGCGCCGGCCGCCCGCGCCCGCGCAATGGCCATCAGCAGCGGTGTGATCTCGCCGCGGTAGAGCAAGCATTCCACCAGCCGGATCTGGTTACCCCCGGTCAGGACGATGGTCCGCAGGGCGGCGATCTGCTCGATCAGCGCTTCGTCGCGCATCAGGCGGTCGACATTGTCGATGGTGACGCCGAGGTCGACGGCCTCGACGCCCTGGCTGCGCAAGGCGTCGATATAGTCGCGCGCGGCCGCGCGCGGCTCGGAGGACGCCGCGGCAAGCACACCCACCGGCCCCTCGCACCGCGACGCCAGTTCGCTCAGCAGTGCACCGCTGCGGTCGAGTGGCGCCGAGCCCAGCATCATCACGCGTGCCTGCGGTCCCGGCTTCACCCCGTAGTCACGCGACAGCGCCGCCCGCCGGGTCTCTGCCAGTTGCGCGGCATTGAGCTGACGGGTCTGCATGCTGGCCCGAAAATCCACCGCCGTCATGCGGAAGTCACGCCCGGCGCCAGGAATGTAGGCGACCGCACGGCCGCCCTTGCGGGAGATCTCGACGCTGGTGGCATAACCCGCCCTGGGCTCGACCGCACGGGCGCGATCCATCGGATAGTCCTCGGGATCCCCCAGCACCAGTCGCGCCACCAGGTCGTAGAGCGTGTAGGCGCCGAAGACGTTGCGGAGCGACCGGGCGGGGGCGTTATAGGTGATGTCACGCTGGGTCACCGGCCGCTTGCCCGGGCCGGGCAGAACCTCGCCGGTTTCCAGGTCACAGCTGTCACCGTTGTCCGCATAGCTGAAGACGATGTTCTCGATCAGCCTGTTGTCGGGGTCGGCTCTCGCCTGCTGGAGGTCGAAGACGAAGACGCCGTATTCGCCGATGATCCGGGCCACCTTGCCCTCGACGAACAATGCAGTGTTCTCGTCGATACCGAAGCCGCGCTTCGTACCGGACGCCTGCATGCCGACGACCATCCGGCCGAACCGGCCGCGCTTGATGAAATGCTGGTCGACAATGCCCCACGGAAAGAAGCCGAGCCCGGGCGCCAGCAGCATTCCGGGCTGGTCCGCATCGCCGACCACACCGTAGGTCGCGGCTTCCAGCGATGTGCCGCCGGAGAACATCACCTCGGACATGATGGCGGCGCCGGCGCTCGAACCGGCGATCAGCGAACCGCTGCGATGCGCTTTGCGGATCGCCTTGAGCACCCGGCTCTCCCTGCCGTACGGCGCCAGCGCCCCGGTGATCAGGGCCTGGTCGCCGCCGGTGAAGTAGACGCTGCCGTAGTCCGCGACGAGATCCGCGATCGCCTTGTTCTGCGCGGCCCCGATCGCCCCGGAGCCGTGAACCCCGGCCAGGACCGCATCGAAACCGTAGGCCCGAAACACGCCGACGGTCTCAGCGCCGACCTCGTCGGGCACCGACGACGCCGTGGCGAAGACGACGATCCTTCCGCCGGAAAGACGGTGCATCTCGTCATAGATGGCGGCGTTGTCATCCTCCAACCGGCCGCCGATGATAGCCAGTTTCGGGTGTCGCATCCGACGGTGGGCCGGGGCCGATTGCTGCTCCCGACGATGAGCCAAGGGGAATATGCCACGTCTCCCTGTCATGTCTCTCTGGCATTCGCCGGAACGAGCAGCACTCCGCGATCATCCGAGGCGAGAACGAAGCCATCGGGAACATCGAAGTTGGATGCCGCCAAGCGCTTTGATACGGGCTCGGGCCCAGGCGCGGTGAACTTCGGAGTGAAGTGAACGATCTGCTTCCAGCCGCGGGTAATCGCCTCGCAGAAGAACAACACCAGATCGTCGGGTCGGGCCTGTGCGAGCGCCGTATCGAGAGCCTTGTTCTCCTCTTCGACGATGGTGATCGCATCGGGCGCGACTCCCTCGGCGATCAGGGCAGCCCGCATCAGCTTCGGGATCTCGTCGGGTCCGCGATCGCGCAGATTGTCGTCGCGGTGGCAGATGTAAGTGTCGAAATGGCCGGCGACTTTCGCCGCGATCGCCGCCACGTCCTCGTCGCGCCGATCGCCCGGGCAGGTCACGCCGACGATCCGGCGCCCGCGCGGCTTGAGTCGGTCGACCACATCCACCACGGCGCCCACCGCCGCCTCGTTGTGCCCGTAATCGAGGATCACCCGGAAACCATGTTCATCGAACACATTCATCCGGCCGGGGCTCTGGAAGAAGCTGTTATCGAAGGTGCGCAGTCCGGTGCGGACTTGATCGAGTGTCTTGCCGAGCGCATAGGCCATACCGGCGGCGAACATGGCGTTCTCGACGTTGTGCAGTGCCTTGCCCTCCAGTGTCGCCGGGATGAGGTGGGTCCACATCAGCGGCATCTGCCTGCCGTTGTCGTAGATCACGATCTGGTCGCCGTTGAGCCCCTGCTCAAGAACTATCGCGGGCTTGCCGAGTCGGATGTGTTCGCGAACCAATTCATGCTCGGGGTTGCGTGTCACGTACATGACCTGCCTGGCGGGCGAGAAGGCCGCCATCTTCAGGGTCTGCTCGTCATCGGCGTTCAACACCACCGTGCCGCGGGTGACTTCGGCGACGACCCGCTTCACCCGGGCAAGGGCGTCCAGGGTGTTGACGCCGCCCAGGCCCAGATGGTCCGAAGAGACGTTCAGCACCGCGCCCACATCGCAGAAGTTATAGCCAAGGCCGGAGCGGACGATACCGCCGCGGGCCGTCTCCAGGACCGCGATGTCGACCGAGGGATCGCGCAGCACCATATTGGCCGACAGCGGCCCGGTCATATCTCCCTTGACGGTCACGTTGCCGTCGATCACGACGGCGTCGGTCGAGGTCTGACCCACGACATGACCCGCCATTTTCAGGATGTGCGCCAGCATGCGCGAACACGTGGTCTTGCCGTTCGTTCCGGTCAGTGCGGCGATGGGAACGCGCGCTTGGGTTCCCGGCGGGAAGAGCATGTCCATGATCGCCCCGCCCACGTCTCGGGGCGTGCCCTCAGAAGGCGCGATATGCATGCGCAGGCCGGGTCCCGCGTTGATCTCGCAAATGCCGCCACCGGTCTCGCGATAGCTCTTGGTGATATCGGTGGTCAGGAAATCCACCGCGCCGACATCGAGCCCGATCGCCAGGATCGCCCGTTCGGCCATCAGCTTGTTGTCGGGATGGATGGTGTCGGTGACATCCACCGCTGTGCCGCCCGTCGAGATGTTCGCGGTCTTGCGCAGATACACCTCCTCGCCCTCGGCGGGGACGGACTCTGCGGTGTAACCCTTCTCCTCAAGCAAGTCCTTGGCCTGATCATCGAGCTCGAGCCGGGTCAGAACGTTCTCATGTCCGACGCCGCGGCGCGGATCCTGATTGACGATGTCCACCAGTTCGGCGATGGTGTGGCGCCCGTCGCCCTTCACATGCCCCGGCACCCGGCGCGCGGCGGCGACGAGCTGGCCGTTGACCACCAGAAGCCGGTGGTCGTCGCCGCGCAGCATGGTCTCCACCACCACGGCCGATCCTTCGGCATCAGCGGTCTCGAAGGCGGCGGCGATGCCGTCCTCGGAGGTGATGTCGACCGTCACGCCCCGGCCATGATTGCCGTCGAGCGGCTTGACGACCACGGGATAACCGATGCGTTCGGCCGCCCCGATCGCCTCATCCACGCTGTAGACCAGTCGCTGCTTCGGCGCGGGAAGCCCGAGGTCGGCGAGGAGGCTGTTGGCGAGATTCTTGTCCGAAGCGATCTCGACGGCAATATGCGAGGTTTTCGACGTCAGCGCCGCCTCGATCCGCTGCTGGTACTTGCCCTGGCCGACCTGGATCAGGCTGGCGTTGTTGAGCCGGTATACCGGAATGTCGCGGGCCTGGGCCGCGCGCACCAATTCCATGGCGGAGGGCCCCAGGGAACGCCTTTCGGCATAGTCCAGGAAATCATCGACGTCGCTGTCAAGGACTTGGTCGAGGTCTCCAAGCTCCTCCTCGGGATCCTGAGCGTGTCGGGCGATGGCCGCGAGCATGTCGCAGGCAACCTCGCCGGCTTCGATACCGATGTCCTCATGGCCATAGCTGTAGAACACCTCGACGACGTCGGGATCCTCCGTCGGCCCCGACCACGCCAAGGTGCCGTCGATACCGGCGGCATGCTGAAGCGCCAGAGCCAGCTTTCCGACCAGATCGCCAACGGATAGCGCCTCGCCGGCGCGCAATGTGGTGAGCCACTCGGCCTGTTCGCGCGCTAGCCCCGGCAGCACCGCCGCCAATCTGTCGATCACGCCCGCTCCCAGATGCTTGAGGGATTCGGCATAGCTCGGCTTGACGTCCAGCTTGAGCCGGATCACGGCCTCCCGGGCGTGAACGTTCGGACCGACATAAACCGAAAGCGAGTCGATATCCATTGGGCATCCTCATCAAGCGTCGGGCATCTGCACACGAGAGCGAGGTCGGGCTTCAACCGCGCCAGTGGTCGAGCGTATTTCAACACGCGGGGCGATCATCCGCAGTACGGGATTATCGCCACACGCTCACAATCTTCAGTGATCCCGCCGCACCACAGCAGCATTGTCGTCGGCATCGCCGGGCGCGGGACAGATCACGCCGTCGCCGCCACCGTTCAGCGCGCTGTGATGGCGCCCCCAGACGAAGTAGAACACCAGCACCACGACGACCCATCCGGAGAATGCCAACCAGGTGTACCAGTGCAGGCTGAACAGGATGTACCCACACGCCAGGACCGACAAGACGGGTGTCACGGGGTAGAGGGGCACCTTGAATCCACGCGGCAGATCGGGTTCGCGCACCCGCAGGACCATGACGCCGACGGACACGACGATGAACGCGACCAGGGTGCCGATGGACACCATGTCGGCCAGATAGCCCAGCGGGACGAAGCCGGCCAGAACGCTGACCACCACCGCGACGATGATGGTGTTGTTCACCGGTGTCATTCTGCGTGGGTGGACCTTGGCGAACAGTGGGGGCAGCAGACCGTCCCGGCCCATGGCGAACAGGATTCGGGTCTGGCCGTACATGACCACAAGGGTGACCGAGAATATGGAAATCACAGCGCCGGCCGCCAGAACTGTGCCCCAGTAGTTGGCTGAGGTGACCCTGTCAAGGATGGTGGCCAGGCCGGCTTCCTGGCCTGCGAAATCCTCCCAGGGCTGCGCGCCGAGCGCGGCCACGGTGACCACCACGTAGACCGTCGTGACGGTCACCAGCGCGGCCAGGATCGCCCGGGGCATGGTCTTCTGAGGATCCTTGACTTCGTCACCGGCGGTGGACACCGCATCCAGGCCGATGTAGGAGAAGAAGATCGTGCCGGCCGCCGCGCCGATTCCGGCGACACCGAAGGGCGCAAACTCAGCGAACCGATCGGTCTCGAAGGCGGTTGCGGCGATGACGGCGAACATCCCCAGAACGGTGAGCTTGATCAGCACCATGATGGTGTTGACCTTCGCCGACTCGCTGGCGCCGCGGATGAGCAGGACGGCGCACATCCCGACCAACACGACAGCGGGAAGGTTGATGATTCCCGGGGATGCCTCACCCCATGGCGCAGCGGAGAGGGCCTGGGGCAGGTGATGGCCGAAGAAATTATCGAGCAGCTTGTTCACGTATTGGCTCCAGCCCACCGCTACCGCGGCGGTGGAGACGCCGTACTCGAGCAGCAGGCAGGCCGCCACACCCATGGCGACCAGCTCGCCGAGAGTGGTGTAGGCGTAGGAGTAGGTGGACCCGGAGACGGGAACGGCTGAGGCGAGTTCGGCGTAGCAGACCGCGGCGAGTCCGGCAGCGACTCCGGCGATCACGAAGGAGACAACAACCCCCGGACCGGCTTCTGGTACCGCCACGCCCAGCACGAAGAAGATGCCGGTGCCGACGGTGGCGCCGACACCGAACATCGTGAGTTGGAACGTGCCAATACTGCGTTTCAGGTGATCGGAAGCGCCGTGTGCGACGGGCGCGCCGATGACGGGCCGTCTGCGCAACATCTGCTGGATCAGGCCGATTGACGGGGCCGTCATGTGCTCCTCCTGGATCGAGTCAGCCGATTATCGGCCCTAATCGCTCAGTTCGCCTGTCGAACGATGGCGCTTCCACCCGCCGGCGATGGTCGACTCGGGTAGCCCGGACAGCGTCCGCGCTACAACAGACCCCAAAATTCACATCTGCGCCCCCGGCACGACTCGAACGTGCGACCTAGGGATTAGAAGGCCCTTGCTCTATCCACCTGAGCTACGGAGGCAGTGGTGGGCTCAGTTTAAGACGCTCGGTGGTGATGTCCGCGACGCACCTGTCCCGCGGGCCACGTTGGTCGAGTCGGCTGATCCAGCCCGGTACCCGGTGTGTTCGGTCTAGGTTTGGGGGCGAGTCGGACGATCCGACGATCTGGAGAAGGACGGTCCAGAGCAGAACGTGTTGACCGGGTGAGGCGGTGTCGATGAGCGGCCCTGGGGAGGCGCCGGCGCTGCCGTCCGAGTTGAGCGCTTTCGACCTGCTGATGCATCGCGGGGAGGCGAACCCGCGGACCCGCTCTGGAATCATGGCGCTGGAGATTCTGGACTCCGCGCCGGACTGGCGCGAGTTCCGGAACCGGTTCGACAACGCTTCCCGCAAGGCGCTGCGGCTGCGGCAACGGGTGGTGGTGCCGACCCTGCCGGTCGCCCCGGCCCGCTGGGTCGTCGACCCCGACTTCAACCTCGACTTCCACGTGCGCCGGGTCCGGGTGCCCGAACCCGGAACACTGCGCGAGGTGCTCGACCTCGCCGAGGTGATGCTGCAGTCGCCGCTGGACATCTCCCGTCCGCTGTGGACCGTGACCCTCGTCGAGGGACTCGAGGGTGGAAAAGCTGCGACGCTGCTGCACCTGAGCCACGCCGTCGCCGACGGGGTGGGTGCCACCGCGATGTTCGCCGAGATCTACGACCTTGAGCCGAACCCGCCGCGTCGGCCGGCACCGCCGATCCCGGTGCCGGAGGATGTCACGGGTGCCGACCTGGCGCGCGCCGGTCTCACTCACCTGCCCAGGGCGCTGCTCGGCGGGGTGGCAGACGGCGTCGCCGACGGCCTGTCGGTGCTGGGCAGGGCGGCCCGCAACCCGGCATCGGCGTTGTTCGGCGCCATCGACTACGCCCGTTCGGGTCGGCGGATGGTCAGCCGCGCCGCCGAGCCCTCGCCGCTGCTGCGCCGCCGCAGCCTGTCGACCCGCACCGAGGCGGTCGAGATGCGACTGGGTGATCTGCACCGGGCGGCGCACGCGGCCGAGGGGTCCATCAACGACGCCTACCTGGCGGGTCTGTCCGGCGCGCTGCGCCGCTACCACGTGGCGCTGGGCGTGCCGATCGGCCCGCTGCCGATGGCGGTGCCGGTCAATCTGCGGGCCGACGCCGACCCGGCGGGCGGAAACCGCTTCGCCGGGGTCAATCTGGCCGCACCGGTGGGTGTCGTCGACCCCGGAGTCCGGGTCCAGAAGATCCGCAAGCAGATGATCTCCCGGCGGGAGGAGGCAGCCATCGACGTCGTGGGCGCGGTGGCACCGCTGCTGAGCCTGCTGACCGACGCGGTGATCCAGGCGATGAGTTCCACGGTGATCGCCTCTGACGTGCAGGCCAGCAACGTTCCGGTGTTCCCGGGTGACACCTACCTCG
>JAUPKM010000491.1 GCA_030837445.1 Actinomycetota bacterium | reverse complement strand
GTGAGCGGAATGAGTAGCGACCGGAACAGCACCATCAGGGCCAGGAAGCCAAGGCTCACGACCACCAACAGGAACATCGGCAAGGCCTCGGAGAGCACCAGTGAGAAGTCCTCGGTGACAGCGGTGGCGCCGCCGACATAGGCATGCACCCCGGTGCCGGAGGTTGCCTGTGGAATGACGTCATCTCGGAGGGTTGCCAGCAACTCGCTGGTCGCTGCATCCTGTGGACCTGTTGCCGGCTGTACCTGAATAAGGGCGGTAGTGCCGTCCGGGCTGACCGACGGCGTGTTGGGGACAACCGGCGATGCTGCCACCACGCCGGGGACCTTGGCCAGGTCCGCCGACAACTTCTGGGCACCGGCGACCTGACCCGCCTGTGGCAGGGTCGCGACCACCAGCAGAGGTCCGTTTGCGCCGGCGCCGAAGCCCTCCGTGGTCAGATCGTAGGCGATTCGAGTGGTGCTGCCTTCGGCCTTGCCACTGGCGTCGGGGAAGCCGAGCCGCATCGACAGAGTCGGCGCCGCCAACGCCAGCATCACGACAATCGCGAGTCCACCGAATAGCCACGGTCGCCGCTGGATCACGCTGGCGTACCGCGCGAACCCGCCCTTCTGGCCTGTTGGTTTGGGGTGGCGCGCCCAGGGCATCTTGATGGCGAATGTCTTCTTGCCGAGCAGTGACATGACGGCTGGTAGCAGAGTGACGGCCGTGAGCATCACCATGATCACGGTGATGCCCGCGCCGACCGCGAGGCCATTCATGAAGGAAATGCCGAGTACGAACAGTCCCGCGAGGGCGATGACGACAGTTGTGCCAGCGAACATCACCGCGCGCCCAGCCGTATTCACGGCCTCCAGGGCGGCATCCTTGGTGCCGCGCCCGACCAGCACAGCCTGCCGGTAGCGGTTGATCACGAAAAGGGCGTAGTCGATACCGACGCCGAGGCCGATCATCGCGGCCAGGGTCGGTCCGAAGGTGGCGATGTCAGTGAAGTTTGCGGCGACTGTGACCAGCGAGATGCCGGCACCCAGACCTATCAGCGCAGTTAGGATCGGCAGCCCCGCGGCGACCAGTGAACCGAACATGATCAACATGATCACGATCGCGACCAAGACGCCGATACCCTCACTGGCGGGTGGTTCGGTGCTGGCGAAGTCGATCACCTGTCCGCCGACGCCCACCTCCAGGCCGTCAGTGTTGGCCGCCTCCACGTCGGCTACCAGGGCGGCGATATCGGGTTTAGGCACCTGCTGGGCCTCGCCGGCGAACACCACTCGGGCACGGCCGATGGTGCCGTCGGGACTGACCAGGCCCTGCAGCGCGGCACCGGGCATGTACGGGCTGACGACAGTGGTCACGGCTGGGTTCTCGGCTGCCTGCGCTAACAGGGCGTCAACCTTGAACCGGACGGCGGGCGACGTGATCGGTTCGTCGCCCTTGAAGACGATGGTGGCCGTCGCGGCCGTGGTCTGCGGGAACTTCTGGGTGAGTAGTTCAGTTGCCGTCGTGGACTCGGTGTCGGGCAGGTTGAAGGTGTCCTTGTACTCGCCCTTGAGGGTGCCGGCGAGGACGCCGATAACGATCAGCGCCAGGACCCAGACCCCGACGGCCCACCACGGTTTGCGCACGGCCCATCGTGAAGCGCGACCCATTTCCACTCCTGACCTAAGAGGTGCCGACAATGACGTGCGACCCGGAGCCCCGCCAATACTCATTGATGGCTGGCGGTGCCGCCGAAGTTAATGATCCGAGCCTAGGCGAGGGTTGCTGGCTGGCCGACCGGCGGTCCCTCTGAGCTGGGCTCGTCTGCCGGCGTGAGCCCAACTGGGGGGCATCGGAGGGGTTGGTCGGCTAGCGTCCGCAGATGGTGACTCTTCGGCTGGGGATCGGGACGACGGTCAGCCGCGGGTCGATGATCCGTGGGGCCTCATGGGCCAGGCTTGCACCGTTGGCTCTGGCAGGTGTGGTTGCCTCATCCGTGCTGTGGGGTAGCCCAGCCGTTGGCACGACCGTGAGCGTGGGCGTTGATGCTCGGGCCGGGTCGCCCGGCTCGGAGCCGGCACCGCGACCGCGCGGCGAAATCAGGAACCCCAGAATGAGGGGTCAGGCCCTGGTGGCAGGTGTTCCACTGCTTGGGGCTGACGTCACGCTGTTGCGCGGCGGCCCGAAGTCGGGAACGAGTTCCGTGGTCGCACGCGGTCGCACCAACGCAACAGGACGGTTTGCTCTCTATTACCCCGCCCCGGCTGCCACCGACCTGCTCTTTCTGGTGACCACCGGCGGCTCACTGGTGCCGGCTGGCGGGCAGGCACCTCGCTCCGGCAGGGCAACGCCCGCTGTTCGCGGTGATCTCATCCCGCGGGCGAACATGGCACGACCCGTTCCGGCGGCGTTCCAATTGTCGAGCGCGATCGGCAGGAAGCGACCATGGTCTGTGGTGGTGAACGATCTGACCACTGGTGCAGCTGGGTTCGCGCTGGCTCAGTTCGTCGGCGGAGGCACGCTGGCGGGGGCAAGCCCCGGTTTCGACAATGCCGCCGCGATGGCAGCCAATCTGGTGGACTTCCGAACGGGCGGGATTTCGACCCTCATGCGGCGGGCTCCGAACGGCCGACTCACCGACACGCTGCCGACACTGAACACGCTCGCCAACATCGTGAGTAGGTGTGCGGTGAGCGCGACCGTTTGCCGCCGCTTCTCCCAACTCGTCGCTCCCGTGAATCGCCGACCGCCGGTCAGTCTGCTGCAGACCGTGGCCAGTGTTGCGCGCAACCCAGCGCACCATGCGTCGGGGATCTTCGGTCTGCAGGGTTCCGTCGACTTCTACCGACCGAGGCTGCTGAAGGCGCCCGCGGCCTGGTTGCTCGCAGTGAAGTTCACTGGCAACGGTCGGCAATACAATGGGCCGGGAAACATCGCGTTTGATGCGCAGGGAAACGTCTGGGCGACCAACAACTACGTTGCCACGAGGAATCCTGCGGACGTGTGCGCGGGGACCAAGCTGTTCAGGCTTCGACCCCACGATGACGGAGCCCCGGTCGACGGATTCTCCGGTGGCGGGATCCAAGGTGCAGGATTCGGAATCGGGATCGACCCGCGGGGCAACATTTGGGCGGGCAACTTCGGATTCAAGGGGAGCCAATGCGCGCTCGAACCCGCGTCCAACAGTGTCTCGAAATTCAGCCCGAGTGGAGTTCCACTATCGGGGCCGCTCGGCTTCACTTCGGGCGGAATCGACTGGCCCCAGGGCACCGTCTCCGATGGCGGCGGCAACATCTGGATCGCGAGTCTCTGCGGCGACCGAGTCACCCGATATGTCGGCGGCAATCCCGCGCAACACACGGAATCCAGTGGCGGCCTCCGGCATCCGTTCGACATCGTGATCGACCGGTCCGGGAATGCGTGGGTCACCAGCATCTCGACAAACAGGGTGTTTGGCTATCGACCAGACGGTACGCCGTTGCAGGGGTCGCCGTTTTCCGGTGGCGGCCTGGCGAGGCCGCTGGGGATCGCCACTGACAGACAAGGTACACAGTGGATCGCGAACTCCGGAGTGGTCGATCTGACCTGCCCGACTACCGGCACGGGGACTTCGATCAGGGTGAGGGCGGCCGAGCAGCCTGCCGGGTCGATCACCCGTCTGACTGCCGCGGGGCACGCGACCGGCTTCAGCGGGGGCGGTCTGACTGTGCCTTGGGGGATCGCCACTGACGGGGACGGCAACGTCTGGGTGGCCAACTTCGGTGGTCAGCGGGTGTCGCACTTCTGTGGCTCGACCCCCACCAGGTGTCCCGCTGGAGTGGGCGTCGGCCAGCCGATCTCTCCCAGCACCGGCTACCCCTTCAACGGGCTCCAGCGCAACACCGGGATCAACATCGACGCTTCCGGCAACGTCTGGCTGGCCAATAACTGGAAGGAGACCCCGCCTCCGGCCAACCCTGGTGGCGACGGGTTGGTCGCACTCGTCGGGGCGGCATCCCCCGTGAGGATGCCACTGATCGGACCTCCTCAACGTCCCTAACCGGCGCACCGAGTGGGCTGCCGCAAGCGGGTCAGGGGTGAGGGCTACGAGGTGACAGTGACGACGACCTCGCGGGTCGCTCCGCCAGCCTCTGTGATGGTGACAACCGCCTCCCCAGCAGACAGCGCCTTGGCGCCCGGGTTGAAGGTTGCGCTCCCGTCGGTTCCACCCTGGGTCAGTTCAAGGATCGCGGGCTTGTCGGTGGAGATCTTGGTGGTAGTTGGATCGGCGACGTTGAAGACGATCGTGTTGCCGACCTTCGCGGTCGTCGACTGCTCGCCGGGCGTCACGATGACGGGTGGCAGCACGTCGCCTCCGATGTTCGATTCCGAGGTGGTGGGCGAAGCGGTGGTGGGCGACGCGGTCGCGGACGTCGCAGTGGCCGAACTGGTGGAAGGTGCGGCGCTGGTCGCACTCGCCGACGGACTTGATGTCGAACTGGTCGAGCTCGAGCACGCGGCAACCAACAGCGCTGTACTTGTTGCGGCAAGCGTCATTGCGGCAAGACGACGGTTCACGATTCCTCCAGATGCTCCCTATGGACACCTTCATCTTGCAGCATCCGGTAACTTGCCGAGGGTCGCGACCTGCCGAGCGTGTCCCCCTCGGGGCCAGCGAAGGGGTATCCCGCCCGAGAACACACCGCGGAATCCGGATTGGGAGGTGCCACTTTGATGCTGAGGTGGGTAACGGGCCTCGCCGGGATCGTCCTGCTGCTGGCTACCACATCCAGCATGATGCGCACCCTCATCATGCCGCGAGCGACGACCTCGTTGATCTCGATGGCGATCTCGCAGGTGACCTTCGGATTCTTCCGCCTGATCGCCCGTCGGTCGAAGTCGTACCCCTTTCGAGATTCTGTGATGGCCTGGGCATCGCCGGTGACCCTACTCGGGCTGCTGGTGGCGTGGCTGCTCCTCTACTTCCTCTCCTACGCCCTGCTGCTGGATGCTTTCGACAGCGGCACAATCTCCTTCGCGGTTGCGCTTCGAGAGGCCGGTTCCTCAATCTTCACGTTGGGCTTTGCTTCGACTGATCGCGCTCAGTTGACGATGCTGGACTTCATGGCCGCGGCCACGGGTCCGATCGTGATCGGCATGATGATCGGGTACCTTCCCACGCTGTACGGGTCCTTCAATCGGCGCGAGGGCAGCGTCACGCAGTTGGCGCCCAGGTGCGGGGAACCGAACTGGGGCCCGGAACTGCTCGCACGGCATGCGTATCTGGAGACACTGGACCAACTCTCCGACCTCTGGCGAGAGTGGGAGCGGTGGGCGGCAGACGTGTCCGAGACCCATTCGTCGTATCCGATCCTGCTTGCGTTTCGCTCCACCACACCGACCCGGAATTGGGCCGTCGCCCTGCTGTGTGTGATGGATGCGGCGGCGATGCGGATCGCGCTGGTGCCGAGTGGGCTACATGGCACGTCCAGGGTCTTGCTGCGCCAGGGGATCGCCTGCTTCACGGGCCTGGCAGCGATGCTCGGCTACCAGGAGGACGCCGGCGAAGGGGAGTCCATGACCCTCACCTTCGAGGAGTTCCAAGAGGGGATCCGCCGACTTGATGATGCCGGATTCCCCAGCGAAGTCTCGGCAGAGGAGGCCTGGCCCGGATTCTCGGAGTGGCGCCGCCTGTATGAGCGCCCCGCGTACTTCCTCTGCCTCCAGATCGATGCCGTGCCAGCGCCTTGGTCAGGCCCACGAAATCCGGTCACCGATGTGATTCCGGCCCCGGCGCTTCGCAGGCCAGAGACGCCCGGGCCCGGGCACTTCGATCGCTTCTGACTTGGTCCGCAAGGCGACGAGGTCCCCCTCAGACACGTGACGAGGCTCCCTCAGAGTTGTCCGAGAATGTGGGCATCGAGGAGTCGATCAACGGTGACGGGAACCTCCATCTGTGGCGTGTGCCCCACACCGGGTAGCACCACTACGGTGCCGCCGCCGATGGTATTTGCCACCCGTCCTGCGACCTTTGGGTCGACCAACCGGTCCAGGGTCCCGAAAATGCACAGCACCGGGGCTTCGACGCGATCGAGCCGGTTCCACAGGTAGTTTTCGCCCCACGGGAGGAAGTGCCTGCCTAGTCCTCGGCTCGATTCCACGAAAGCCTCCCAGATGTGGGGCAGGCCGGCCCGGAGGCGGTGCTCTGTGACGGCTTCGGCTCGACGCTGGGGGTTGATCCGGGAAGTGTCACCGAAGCAGAGGCTCATCATTTCGTCCACTCTGCGCTCGGCGGACTTGGCCCCGAGGGTGCGTTCGAGTAGTCGCGGGGCATTGGGCAGCAAGCCCAGCAGAATGGGCAACTGGTCAGCCCGCAGCCGGAAGTGCGGCAGGGCGGGCGCGAGCAGCGTAAGAGTCGACACGAGTTCCGGTCGCTCGGCTGCAACTGTGGTGACGATTGCGCCGCCAAGTGAGTTGCCCACGAGGTGAACCGGGCCATCCTGTACCTCGAGCAGCGCGATCACCGCACGTGCGTGGCGATCGAGGCTGTAGTCGTTGCCAGGATCGCCCTCAGACCGTCCGAAACCGGGCAGATCCATCGCGGCCACAGTCCGTCCTCGGCTCACCTGCAGGTGCATCAGGTCGGACCAATTCGTGGACATGCCACCAAGTCCGTGGATCATGACGACGTCCACGGAGGTAAGCGGGTCGTGGCTGCGGCGAACGAACAGATCAAGCCCATCGATGGTCTCGTACTTCCCTGGATGTGCGGGACTCTCGGCGGTTCGCTGGCTGGTCATTGGCCTAGGTTACGACGGCAGGATGCCGATGGCCACGCACGGATGGGGGATCCGCACGTGGCCACAAGCTGGTTGGCAGCCTGGTTGCCGTCGAGATCAGGCCGTTGTGGCCGCCTTGGAGGCGGAGGCTGTTGGCGCGGGGGTGGCGGTGGAAGCCTTGTTGATCCCGAGAGCGGCGACCAACTTGTCAGCTTGGGCTTGGGTGATGGCCCCGGCAGTGACCGCTCGGCTGAGCATCTGGGACAGGAAGGCGGCGTCTTCGGGGTCCTCACTCAGGTGAGTCTTGAATTCGTCGACTGCCGATTGGTTCAGGGATCCGTCGCTATTGAACAGCTGGCCAAGCGGGCCGGGGGCGGTACCGTCCTGTGCCATTCCGCCGCCTGGACCCATGCCATCGCCAGGTCCGACTCCGCTGCCAGGACCCATACCGCCGCCGTCATTCATACCGCCGCGCCCGCCGAGTTGGCCACCGCCGGGTCCGCTGAAATTGCCGGACTGGCTTGCGAGCCGACTTCCGCTGTCGGAGGTGACGGCCTGAGCGATTCCCCAGGCACCCATCGAGACGGCGAGCACCCCGACCAGTGCGGTAGTGGCCATGAAGATCTGAGAGCGGCTCCGCGCCTTGAGGTAGGCCTGCTGCCACCCGCCGGCTGGTTCCTGCTGGGCGGTGTTTGGCGGCTGCCAACCGGGCTGGTCAAATGCCCCCGGGGGGAACTGGCTGGTCGCTGCGGTGGCAGCAGACCCCATCGGCGCTGCGGTACCGGGGGGCACCGCAGGGATGGGCGTCGGGCCCGGGCTGAACGGGGGTGTTGGGGAGCCTTGGTTAGGGGTTGGAGGGACGTCTGGTCCGCCGGTTGTCGGCGGCTGGGGGTTGATGTTCTCTGTCATACCTGCAGCATGCGACACGATCCTGGGAGAAACCTGGGAGACCGCCGCGCCTCAGCCATGGCCGTCCTGGGAGTTGTGTAAAGGCTTGGCCCGCGTGCGCCACCTACGATTCCCGTATGCCACTAGTCACCTGTGTCGTCGACGCGACCATCGCCACCATCACCTTGCGCCGCTCCGAGAAGCTCAACTCCCTGAACGAGCAGATGATCCTCGAGTTACAGGCGGCACTGGAAACGGCGGCCGCTGAGGCGCGAGTGGCCGTGATCCGGGCCGAACCTGGGGTACGCGTCTTCTCCGCCGGGCACGACATCAGCGATGTCGCAGTCGGGGTTGTTGACCCTTCAACGTGGGAGAACCCCGTCGAGGAACTGCTGGCCGGTATCCCGAAACTTCCGATCCCGGTGATCGCCGCGGTGGAGGGTTCGGTGTGGGGCGCCGCCTGCAACCTGGTGGTTGCCTGCGACATCGTGGTGGCGACTCGGAGCAGCAGTTTCGCCATCACCCCGGCGAAGCTCGGGGTCGCGTACTTCCCAGAGGGAATCGCCGAGTTTGCAGCGGCCTTACCGCTCCACGTGGCGAAGGAGATGTTCATCACCGCGCAGCCCGTCTCCGTCGAGGACGCCCATCGCTGGGGGCTCGTCAACCGGGTGGTTGCCGACGAATCCGAATTGACTTCCGTGGTGGAGCAGATGGCGGCGGGGGTCGCAGCGTTGGCACCGCTGACGCTCAACTCCGTAAAGGCCGAGTTTGCCGCCATCACAGGTGCCCAACCACCGTCGGCCGAACTCCTCGCGGAGTTGACCGAATTGCGGCGGAAGGCGTGGCGGAGCGAGGACTTTCGAGAGGGTGTGGCCGCGTTCACTGAGCGGCGTCGGCCCGTCTTCCGAGGTCGGTGACGGGTTCGGGGGTCAGTGACTGGCCGGGCCGGTGATCAGGGGAAGTTCGACCGTGAAGGTGGCGCCACCCCCGGATGTGTCGGCAACACCAATGCGACCGCCATGTGCCGCCACCAGTGCGTTGACGATGCTCAGACCCAGGCCTGCCCCGCCGCTATCTCTTCCCCGATCAGAGGCGCTGCGATAGAAGCGCTCGAACACGCGCGACTTCTCGTCCTCGGTCAGCCCGGGTCCGTGGTCGGCGACCTCCAGCAGCACGCTTTGACCGCGGGTTCCGACCCGAACGTCGATGTCACCGTCGCCGTGCACGATCGCATTTGTCAGCAGGTTTCCCGCCACCTGTCTCAACCGGGCCTGGTCACCGAGGACGATCGGCGCCTCGCTGCCCGGAAGTAGCGTCAACGTGATGTTGCGATCGGGGATGACGGCGCGAGCATCATGGACGGCGTCGCCGGCTATCACCAACATGTCCACCGACTCCTGCTCCAGCGGGCGGTGCTCGTCCAGTCGGGCGAGCAGCAGCAGGTCTTCGACCAACCCGCCCATCCTGGTTGCTTCGCCTTCGATCCTGGAGAAGGCGCGGGTGATGCCTTCGTCGTCGATGGCTCCCAGTCGGTACAGCTCGGCGAGTCCTCGAATCGAGGTCAGCGGCGTCCGGAGTTCGTGGCTGGCGTCGGCGATGAATCTGCGCATTCGCCGCTCCGACGCTCGAGACTCATCGAGGGCCGCCTCGCGGGCGATGAAGGCGTCTTCGAGGCGGGCGAGCATCACGTTCAGGGCGGCGGACAACTGCCCCACCTCGGTCCGGGGGTCGGCCGTCGGTACCCGCCTCGACAGGTTGCCGCCGGCGATGGCGGTGGTCGCGCGCTCAACTTCCACCAACGGCGCGAGGCTCCGCCGAACTATGAAGAATCCGACGATGGCGACGGTCACCAACACCACGAATCCGATCACGACCAGCAGCCACACCAGTCGGGCCACGGTGGCATCCACCTCGTTGAGGGAGCGGGCGAGCACCACGGTGCCAGAGCCGGCCGGCTGCGCTACGACCCGCCAATCCGAGCCGCCGGTGGCGGAGGCCACCGAGACAGGACGCCTGGCCGTCAACGTCGAATCGGTCGGCTCGGTCAGGTTTGGTCGGCCCACCGAAGTCGCAGTGCTCTCCTGCAGGACGTTTCCCGCCGAGTCGAGCACCGCCATGTACAGGTCGTAGGCCAGCAGCGGGTTGCGGTCGATGGTGCGCATTCCGGGTGGTTGATCCACACCGCCGAAGTCCCGTGGTCCGATCCGGTCAATGCCGAGCCCCGGGCCGCTGGCAAGGTCCACCAGTTGCCGATCCACCTGGCCCACCAGGTAGCGCTCCAGCGAGGTCGCCGCCAACAGGCCGCTGAGGACAAGTGCGGCGGCCACCAGTGCCACCACCGATGCCACCAGTCGAATCCGCAGTGGGGTATGCGGGCCCGTGGTCTCGTTGGCCATCAGGATCGGGGCGGGCGCAGGGAGTAGCCCACGCCTCGAACGGTTCGGATCATCTTCGGCTCAGTCGTGTCGACCTTTCGACGTAGGTAGGAGACGTAGGATTCCACGATGCTGGCGTCACCGCCGAAGTCGTAATCCCACACCTGGTCAAGGATCAGGGACTTGGACAGCACCCGATCGGGGTTGCGCAGGAAGACCCTGAGCAGGTTGTACTCGGTCGGGGAGAGATCGACGGGTTGCCCGGCCTTGTGCACCTCGTGCCGGTCCTCATCCATCTCGATGTCGCCGACGGCCAGGGTCGTCGCCGGCGAGGGGCTGAGTTTTCCGGCGCGCCGCAGTAGGGCACGCAGCCGGGCAATCACCTCCTCCAGGCTGAACGGTTTGGTCACGTAGTCGTCACCACCCACGGTGAGCCCGCGCACCTTGTCCTCGGTCGAATCCCGGGCGGTCAGGAACAGCACGGGCGCGTTCTGTCCTTCGCTGCGGAGTCGGCGCACGACGTCGAAGCCATCCATCCCGGGCATCATCACATCCAGCACCATGGCATCCGGTCGGGTCGATCGGGCCAGACTGAGCGCCGCGTGACCGTCCGCCGCGGTTACGACCTCGAACCCGGCGAATCGGAGGCTGGCCGCCAGCAGTTCGAGGATGGTTACCTCGTCATCTGCAATCAGCAGTCGTGCCGCGTCCGCGCCGGGTTCGATGGTCATGTCGGACATCATGCCGTTTCGGCACTCGCGGTGGTCGTCCCCTCGCTGGTGGCGAGTGGGCTGGTCAGGTCGTAGAGGGTGACCCCGCCCACCTCCACCTGGGTGAAGTTCTGCTTCACCCAGGTGGAGATTTGACCGCTCTCGTTGCTGCCGTTCATGCCCGGCCCGAACCCGCCGCCTCCGATGAAGTAGTGGATCTCACCGGCAGCGACGTACTGCTGGAACTCCTGCAGGGTGGGCGACGGATCGGTGCCGTTGAAACCGCCGACCGGCATCACGGGGTGGCCACTGGCCAGCTGGAATCCGGCGGTGGACATGGACCCGATACCAGCTGCGACCCAGGTGTAGTCGGCTGCATTCTGGTTCAGCGTCGCCACAACCTCGGCGTCCACGGTCGGGGCGTTGAGCAGTCCGCCCGCACCACCGCCCGGGCCGGCTTGGGTGCCGGTGGTACCGGTGGCTGCTTGGGGTCCAGCGCCGCCGGGTCCACCAGCGCCGCCGGGGCCTCCAGTGCCGCCGGGGCCTCCAGCGCCGCCGGGGCCTCGACTGGAGTTGCCGAGCGACGGGCCGGCGGAGACGATCGAACCGTTCGCGGGAGTTGCTACCGTCTCGATAGCGAAGGCTGCCGGTCCGGCCAGCAATGAGACCACGCCGATCGCAGCGATGACGCCGGTCAGCTTCCTCCCGCCGGTCAGGCCGATTGCGATCAGCACCGCGGAACTCAGTCCGAGGATTGCCACTGTGACGCCCAACACCGAATACCAGCCGCCGGCGACCACCAGCAGCCACATCGCGTAGAGGCTGGACACCGACAGGGCGACGGCAAGGCTCCAGCGGGCTGCCGGGTGTGACCGCAGCCGCCAGCAGAGGGCTGCGCCGATGCCGACAACTGCTGCCAGCGCCGGGGCGAGAGCCACCGCGTAGTACTCGTGGATGATTCCGCTGGCGAAACTGAACGTCGCCCAGGTCACCAGCGCCCAGCCACCCCAGAGCAGCAGTCCGGCTCGCAGTCGTCCCACTCTGGGCTGGCGTCGAGTCAGCCAGAGCCCGGCGATGAACAGAATCGCGGCGGCGGGGATGAGCCAGGCGATCTGGCCGGCCCATTCGTAGCCGAACATCCGCGTCAGACTCGCTGAGCCGCCGAATCCCGGTCCACCGGCACCACCCGGTCCGCCCGCGCCGGCTGGACCGCCGAGCCCGTCCGCTGCCAGCCCACCGAGCGCCTCGGTTGCTCCTCTTCCGCCGGGCCGTACCGCGCCGGTCTCGTTTCCGGTCAACCGCCCTATCCCGTTGTATCCGAGGATCAGTTCGAGCACGCTGTTGTTTTGCGATCCGCCGATGTAGGGCCGGGACGACTCCGGCATCAGCTCGACAATCGCCACCCACCAGCCGCCGGCAACCACCATCGCGATGAATGCCAGCAGCAGATCCCGGATTCGTTTGGCCAGTCCGGTCGGCGCCGCGATCAGGTAGACGATCGCGAAAGCCGGAAGCACCAGGAACGCCTGCGCCATCTTGGTGATGAAGCCGAGCCCGACGAAGGCGCCCGCCAGCATCAGCCAGGCTGGCGAAGCCTTCTCCAGTGCCCGCGTCACCGCATAAGCGGCAGCGACGAGCAGTAGTACGAGCAGTGCGTCAGGGTTGTTGAACCGGAACATCAGGACCGCAACCGGGGTCAACGCCAGGGCTGCCCCTGCCAGTAGCCCGGCCGGCTTTCCATACCAGCGCTTCACCGTCAGATACAGCAGGCCGACGCTGCCGACGCCCATCAGAGCCTGTGGCACCAGCAGGCTCCAGTAGTTCAGCCCGAATAACCGGGCTGAGAGCGCCATCACCCACAGACTTGCTGGCGGCTTGTCGACAGTGATCGAGTTGGCCGCGTCGGAGGAACCGAAGAAGAACGCCTGCCAGTTGTCGGTGCCCGCCTGCACGGCCGCCGAGTAGAAGCTGTTGGCCCAGCCGTTGCGGTCCAGCGCCCAAAGGTAGAGCAGCGCCGTAGCGCCGAGCAGGACCCAGATGGCCCAGCGGGTCCATCGTGGGTCATTGCCAGTGAGCACAGTGTCGGCCGGGGCGTCGCGCCGTCCGACAGTTGCTGACGCTCCGGCGGCAGGCCTGTCGGACGCAGCGACAGGGCCGGCAGTGGCGAGTTGCCCCCGGTCGGGAGCGGGCGCCTGGTCGGTGTGGGTTGTCATGACACGTTCACCTTTCGGTTGAAGATCCAAGATCGCATGAGTAGGAAGCGGATAACCGTGGCCAGCAGGTTCGCCGCGGTCAGCACCAGCAGCTCCAGGCCGCGGGACGTGTCCGGGACGAGGGCGTGCAGCAGAATCAGGGAGCCACTGGTGATTGCCAGCGCGATCGCCAGCACCACAAATCCCTGAACTTGGTGGCGGACGGCGCCGGCCCGGGTTCGAAGCCCGAAGGTGAACCGGCGGTTGACGGCGGTGTTGGCGATCGTCGCCAATAGCAGCGCAGCGACATTGGCCGCGACCGCTCCGATGCCGGTGCGAAACAGTAGGAAGAGCACCGCGAAGAGCGCTGTCGAGGTGATTCCGACCAGCGCGAATCGGACTATTTCGCCCAGCAGGTTGCGGTCGGCCTCCGGTTCGATCTCGGGACGGGCCTTGATCTGGTCGAGCGGAATGCTGCCGCGCGCGAAGCCGCGGGCAATCCGGGCCATTCCCTGCAGGTCGGCGCGGGCTGTCGCGATGACATCGACCCGCGAATCAGGGTCGTCGATCCAGTCCACCGGAACCTCGTGGATGCGAAGCCCTGCCCGCTCGGAGACCAGTAGCAGTTCGGTGTCGAAGAACCACTCGTCGTCGCGCACGAGTGGCAACAATTCACGCGCGCGATCAGTGCGGACCGCCTTGAAACCGCATTGGGCATCCGAGAAGTGGGCGCCGAAGACCCCGCGCAGCAGCAGGTTGTAGGTCCTGGAGATGAACTCCCGGCGCGGACCACGAATCACCCTCGAGCCCTGCGCCAACCGGGAGCCGATGGCGATGTCGCTGTGCCCGGACATCAACGGCGCGACGAGCGGGAGAAGGGCGTCCAAATCGGTGGACAGGTCGACGTCCATGTATGCGACGACGTCCGCATCGGCCGCCGCCCAGCAGGCGCGAAGCGCCCGACCGCGGCCCTTGGCGTCGAGGTGGAAGACCGATACGCGGTCATGGCGGTCGGCCAACTCGTGGGCGATGGACAAGGTCGCGTCGGTGCTGGCGTTGTCGGCGATCACCACCCGGCTGCTGAAAGGGAAATCCTGCAGCCGTGCAAGCAATCGTTCCACGCTCGGCCCCAGCGCGGCCTCCTCGTTGAATACCGGCACGACAATCTCGATGTCAACGTGTCGACTTGGGTTGGCAAGCGGTGCCGGGTCGGGGGGTGGGGACAGGGAGTTTGCTGCCCGGGTGTCTGCTGTCATGCCTCAGACGTTGGCGGGGAAACCTGGGAACTCGCTGGGAATGCAGTCGGAGCCCGGTGCGAGTTCGTGGACCGGTCGGTCAGGGGCTCAACTGTGCGCGGGTCAGGGGGTGGCCAGTAGGGCGGCGCCCATTGCGCCACCGAGGTCGCCCAGTTCCGCGAGCCGGAAGTCGGGGGGTTGGGCCGGCATCACGATGTGGTCCATCGCCGCGATCCGGATCCGTTCGACGAACTCCTCGCCGAGCCGAATCCCCAGACCCCCGCCGATGATCACCGCCTCAACATCGAGCAGGTTCACCGCGGAGCCAGCCGCCGCCCCGAGGGCCACCACCGCCCGATCGATCAGTTCGATGGCCATCTCATCGCCCCGGCTCAACGCCTTCGCCCAGACCCCGCTGGCGAGGCGAGTACGCCCTTTCGCGGCCATGATGTCGAACAGTGCGGTGCTGCGGCCGGCCGCCACCCACTGTCGGGCGGTGGTCTCCATCGCGGCGCGACCGGCATAGGCCTCGGTACAGCCACGTCTCCCGCAGGGACACAGCTCGCCATCGAGTGCGACCACCATGTGGCCGATCTCGCCGGCGGCTCCCCGGCCCAGCCAGAGCTCGTCGGCCATCACCACGCTGCCGCCGATCCCGGTGCCGGCGAAGATGCCCAGGAACGATCCGTAGCCCCGACCTGCCCCGAGTTCGGCCTCGGCTCGCACCGCGACCTGGACGTCGTTACCCAGCTTCACCGGCAGGCCGAGCCGGGAGAAGAGGTCATCGGCGAGGGGGTAGGTGATCGCAGCCCAGCCCGGCAGGTTGCCCGCGTTGCTGACCGTGCCGGCTGCGGCGTCGATCTGACCGGGCGAACCCAACCCGAGTGCCGTCACATCGAGTGGATCCACCAAACCGTCCTCGATACTCGCCCGAACGGCCCCGGCAATCGCCTCGGCAACGTCGGCAGGTCCGCCATCGGTGGGGGTCAGGCAGCGATGACTGCCGAGGATGGTGTTGTCCGGCGCCATGATCACGGTTTGGATCTTCGTACCGCCCAGATCCACTCCAGCTCGCAACATTTGGCTTTCCTCCGCTTCCCGACTGTCTCTCAGCATGGCCGAGGTCGTCCCGGAATGCTCGCCACGATCGAATTGGGGTGACATGCTGAGCCGGTGCATTTCTTCTCGGATGAACATGAGGACCTGGCGCGGGCAGTTATCGACTACGCGCTGATGTGACTCCGGTTGGATCCAGTGCCGCTCGGGCACCCGATGACGGCCGAGGAGTTGCAATCCGCGGTGGGAGAGACAATCACGGCCGATGGCCTTGGTGGCGCCAAGGCGCTGCAACTGTTCGACGATGTCCTGTCCAATGCATGCATCAGCGTGGACCACCCGCGGTACCTCTCGTTCATACCGGCCGCCCCGACCGAGGCGGCGACCATGTTCGATCTGGTGGTCGGGGCGAGCAGTCTGTATGGCGGGAGTTGGCTGGAGGGGTCCGGTGCCGTGTTTGCGGAGAACCAGGCACTTGCGTGGCTGGCCAGGCTGGCGGGTATGCCCGAGAGTGCGGCCGGTGTGTTCATGCAGGGCGGTACCGTCGGCAATCTGACCGCATTGGTGGCAGCGCGCGACACGGCGGCCCGGGAGCGCGGGGGGCGTCCGGCCCGATGGCGGGTGGCCTGCAGTTCCGAGGTCCATTCGTCGATCGACCAGGCCGCCAGGGTGATGGATGTCGACGTGTTGGAGGTGCCCGTCGGTGACGATGGCCGATTGACCGGCGACGCTCTCCGCGCTGCGCTTGCCTCCGACGGTGACGGAGTCTTCGCCGTTGTCGCCACTGCCGGCACCACCAACGTTGGCATCATCGACGATCTGGCTTCGATCGCTGAGGTCGCGGAGGAATTCGGCCTCTGGTTGCACGTCGACGGGGCCTACGGCCTGGCGGCGCTGGCCGTGCCGGAGATGCGCGGGCAGTTCGTCGGGCTGGAACGTGCCGACTCCTTCATCACAGATCCGCACAAGTGGCTGTTTGCCCCCTTCGATGCGTGCGCCCTGATCTACCGGGACCCGGAAAAGGGGCGTCGTGCGCATACCCAGCAGGCCGGCTACCTGGATGCGACCATGGCGCCCGCGGACTTCAACCCCAGCGACTACGGAATTCACCTGTCCCGGCGGGCGCGCGGCCTACCGTTCTGGTTTTCGCTGGCCACCTACGGCACCGACGCCTACGCCGAGGCGGTCCGCGCGGGAATCAGCCTCGCGCAGCAGGCGGCTGCGGAAATTCGTTCCCGAGACTCGGTGGAACTGGTCCGGGAGGCGTCGTTGTCGATCGTGCTGTTCCGGCGTCCAGGCTGGGATAGAGCACGGTACTTCGAGTGGTCGGCGCGACTGTTGACCGAGGAGATCGCGCTGGTGTTGCCCACCACCCACCGGGGCGAGACAGTGCTCCGGTTTGCGTTCGTGAACCCGCGCACCACGATTGACGATGTGCGAATGATCCTCGACCTGCTGGAGTCAGCCTGACTGTGACGCCAGCCGGCGGTTCTGACCCGCCGCGGCATAGGCGCTGATATCGAAGAAGAAGCCGAGGGCGACGAAGGCCCACCCGAACCCGGTGACCGGGCCATTGGAGAATTGGTACACCAGGATGTAGATGAGGGTGGTGTACGGCAGCAGCAGTAGGCCGAAGAACGGCAGCAGCCAGCTGCCGTCGAAAGCCTTGTTGACCCAGTCGGTGAAGATCCAGAGCAGGAAGATTGTGACTCGGGGGAATGCCGAGCCCAGCAGGATGGCGAAGCAGCCGCACATGGCGTCTCCCTTGTTTCTCGGGTATCGCGGAGGGCGTCAGTCCGCCGGCCGCTGGCGTGGTCGATGCCCACTATGGCAGAACACCCCGCAGGTCTGGCCGATTCTGGCTGGGCGGGTGGCTCGGAGCCCGGGCAGTTTGCTGCCGCCGGTCACTCTGCTGCGTCCCGTCCTAGTCGCACGCCGGTTGGGCCCGTCGCCGCGGTGAGGGCGTGGAGTTCTTCACCGGTCTCCAGTGGAACCCCGGTGGAGTCCACAAACCGTGTCAACATGTTGAACCAGGCCATGATGAACAGGGCCCGGCATGCGGCGTTGTGCGAGCCGTAGTGGGCGACGAGGGCCTGCACGGACTGCGGCGTTGCCTTAGCTTGCAGCGCCACCTCGTCCGAGATTCGGCACAGGGTGCGCTGCCACGGGTCGACCTCGTCCAACCGGTCATCAAGGATCGCGTCGACCAGTTCAGCTGGCAGTCCGCTGAAGACCCTGTGCTGGGGAATTTCGTACGTGGATCCGTTTGCGCGGCAGGTGCGAAACAGGATCACTTCACGGTCGACGGGCGGGAACCACTCAGGGGTAAACATCACCGCAAGCGGTTGGGAGAACTCCGGGGCCAAGCCGGTGCGGGCGATCATCCGCCACACGTTGTACGGGGGGACTCGCTGGAGGAACTCGAGATTGGCCCCGTCAAGGTCGGAATCGGCCGGTGTCGGGATCCGTTGGTCCTTGGTCACAGACTCTCTCCCTCAGGCGATCCCCTCAACCTGCAATGACCGTACTCCAAAGTACTTGGGGGACCCATCGTGGATCCCGGACAGATAGCTGCGGACCTCAGGAGGTCGGTGCGGCCTTGTCGGAGTCTGGACCTAACGCTCTGGACCCGCGGGTGGCGGCGACCACCTCTTCGATCCGGAGCCGGGCCGCCTGGAGGTGCTGCTCGCAGATCTGCGCCAACCGCTCACCACGTTCCCAGAGGTCCAGCGATTCCTCCAGCGTGCCCTGTCCCTGTTGCAGCCTTTCAACG
>JAUPKM010000490.1 GCA_030837445.1 Actinomycetota bacterium | reverse complement strand
CGGATCCTCGGAACTGCTCGCGGACCAACAGACCCTGGCCCGAAGCCTGTCAATCCGAGACGAGAGCCTGCTGCCGTTGCATCAGCTGCAGGTGGAGCTGCTATCCCGGGTGCGGGCGCATGCCGCTGCTGGTGAAGAGGTGCCGGCCGATCTCCAGCGAGCGGTGTCGTTGACCATCAACGGCATCGTCAACGGGATGCGCAACACCGGCTGAGGCGGCCCGGGGCGGTCGGGTGAGGCCTGAGGCCGGTCAGGGGGCTGGCGGCCGGTCAGAGGAAGGTGGCCCACTGGTCGAGCGGCATTCGCTCGGACCGCAGGCCGTTGATCGCTGCCGACTGGTCCTCGTATCCCACCGACATACCGCAGAAGAGCATCTCGTTGTCCGGCGCACCCACGAACGATGACACCGCCTCGTGTCGCACCGACCAGTACTCCTGGGCGCAGGTGGCCAGTCCGCGCTCGACGGCCAATAACATCAGGGTCTGCAGGAACATCCCGCAATCAGACCACTGCGGGGGTCCCATCCGACGGTCAACGAAACAGAACAGGGCCGTCGGTGCACCGAAGAAGCGGTCGTTGTGGGCGAACTGGCGCAACCGCCCAGCCTTGTCCTCTCGGGGGATTCCCACGGTGGCGTACAACTGCTCGCCGAGGCTGAATCGATTCGTTCGGTAGGGCTCGAACAGAGCTGGGGGATAGATGTCGTATTCCGGCGTTTCAAACGGGGGTTGGTCGTCGAGGTGGTTCCTCAGAGAGGTCATTGCGGGCCCGGTGACGACATAGATCCGCCATGGTTGGAGGTTGCCGCCGCTGGGGGCCCGGGCCGCCTCGGTGAGCAGCGAACGCAGCAGCGCGTCGTCAACTGGATCAGGCCGGAACTGTCGAATCGACCGGCGGGCACGCACAGCGTCTGAGACGTCCATCCCTCGAAGCTAGTCGTGTCCGCCACCCGGGTTGTCGGTTATGCCCAAGTGTGGCCGCGGACTAGAGTCGAGGGGTGCTGAAGATGACGGATAGCAAAGGAACCACACGGCGTCAGGCGCGACTCGCATATGTGGATCGCACCACGGTCCGGCAACTCGCCAGCCGTTGGCTCAACCGGGACCGGGGTCTTGGTACCAACTCGGCCACGGCTCTCTCCGAGCCGGGCGATCCCAACCTTGACCTGTCCATTGTGGTGCCCTTCTTCAACACCGGTCGCACGCTCCTGGCTGAGACTCTTGGCGGCATCCGGGACAAACTCTCCCAGGCCGAGATTCGGTTTGAGGTGATCGCTGTCGACGACGGGGGCACCGACGACTCGTTCGAGGCGGTTGCGGACCTGGCCGACCCTGACGTGCGGCTGATCCGCCTTGAGCAGAACCAAGGTAAGGGCGGCGCACTGCTCAATGGCTTCATCGATGCCAGGTCCAACTGGATCGGTTTCATCGACGCCGATGGCGACATAAGTCCGGACCACCTGACCGAGTACCTGGCGACGGCCGTCGCCTCGGATTCCGACATGGGGGTCGCCGATAAGACCCACCAGGAGTCTGACAACTTCGTGGAGGCGAGCCGTGCGGCAACCTCGCAGGTGATGCATCTGGTGAATGGCCGGCTGCTTCGGCTTGCGCTCACCGACACTCAGACCGGCGCCAAGATCTTCCGTCGGGAGCTGCTCGCCCATGCGGTCCCGCTCGCCCGGGAGCGAGGTTTCGCGCTGGACGTCGAGCTGTTCGTGCTCGCCCGTCTTCTTCGCTACCGAAGGATTCTGGGCATGCCGGTGGCAATCGAACGCACGGGTGGATCCACCGTGTCCAAGAAGACGGTGATAAAGACAGGCGGTCGCGTCCTGCGCCTCTGGGCGCGCGAGCAACTCGGCATGTACAAGGCCGAGCCACGATCGTGGGGTGACCATGCGGCCGAAGGCATTCAGTTGACAGCGTCCGGGGTCGGCTTCGAGACGGTCTCGGGGCCCGGCGACGAAGGACGGCGATCTGGTGCAGACCGGCGAGGCCGCGCCATTCCAGGTTTGTCGCGTGATCGCCGCAGTCTGCGCGATCGCCGAGACGACCCGCGGGTGCCGGCGGCCGGGTAGCGATGCCCGGCAGCTAGTCGATCGGATCCGGATTGCCGACGGCGAGCACTTCCTGCAGCGAATCGTAGAGATTGTCGACCAGTTGGTACGGATCGGCCACCGCACCCGGATCGGTGTTGATGCCGATGAAGACCTTGCCGTCGTAGGACATCAACCCGATGTTCACCGCCGCGCCGCCCTTGGGCGCGAACGGGACCATGGACAACACCTGGGTGCCGGCGAAGTACAACGGGATGGGCGGACCTGGCACGTTGGTCGCTGCGAAATCGGTGCCCTTCATCAATCCGCTACTGGCCGCAGCCATTGCCGGATTGGGTAACAACGACAGGGCGCGGTAGACGGCGCCTGACATTCCCAGGGCCGGTTCTGTCCGGGCCTGCAGCAGCAACGGGTGCAGGCCGGTGATGCGGTCCTCGGCTGACGCCTCCCCGATCGGTATCTCAAATCGGGCGGGCACCCAACTATTGCCGTCGCCGGAACCCTCTTGGGCCCGCATGCTGACCGGCATGTTGACGCGCAGGGCCGTCGATTCGGACCCGTGTTCCCGGTGATAGCGGGAGAGCCCGCCCACAACCGCGGCCATGAAAACATCGTTGAGAGTGGCTTGTGCAGCTTTGGCGGCCGCCTTGACGTCGGCCAGGGAGGCCTCCAACACCGCGAACGACACCGACATCGACCGGCCCGTCCAAAGATCCGAGAGGGGTTCCGAGGCCGGCGCCAACAGTCGTGCCGCGGACGCAGTCCAGTTCTTCGCCGAAACCGCAGATGCCATCGGAGCGGTGACGGCATCTTTGACCAAGCCCACGCTGCCGACGGTCACATTCTTGGCGTCGGCGATGAACGCCTTCGCGCCTGCTACCGAACCCTGCTCCAACCGTTGGGCTTGGTCCAGCACGGAGCCGGTCGGTGCGTCCGGCATCGGACCGAGGTCGGTCGCGGGAGTCCGCTGCATCTCGAACAACATGGCCAGCATCAGTACCCCGCCCTCACCGTCGGTGATGGAGTGGTGCACCTTCATGATGAAGGCGGCCTGCTTACCCTTCAGTCCGGTCACAATGTGCAGTTCCCAGAGCGGGCGGGACCGGTCGAAGTCCTCCTCGGTGATCCGCTCGGCCATCGTCAACACATCGGACAGATCGGCCCGCGGTCGCTCGGGTCGCTCCCAGCGCACATGGAAGGACATGTCGAAGTTGGGGTCTACCTCCCACCGCGGCGGCACCAGCGAGACCGGGTTGCCGATCACCCGAGCCCGTAGCTTGGGGTTCATCCGGGTCATCCGCTCGAGGCGATCGATGACCACGTCGACGTCCGGGGCTGAATCCAACATGCAGACCAAGGTGATGGGGGAGCGCAGGATCGGGTCACCTTCGATATCCCAGATAACGGCTGAGAAGGCACCCATACGAGGTTCGAGTTCTGGCATGGGTGTCATCCTGCGGGACAAACCACGCTTGATGCCACCGCTGGACGGATCTGGCCCACCGTTCGGGCCGGACGTTCCCGCTCGTCAGCAGGTCAATGTCGGTGCTGGTGGCGAGACCGCCGCCGATACGGTTGCCCTGACGTTAGTTGACATGTAAACTACTTTCACGTCCGCATCCTCGGCACCCGGAGGTAGCCATGTCCGTAGTTCCAGAAGGCACACTCGATCTGCCGAAGTTCCCGGCCCGCCCCGAAGGTGCGAAAGATCGGCGGACCCTCACTGTCACAACAGCCCCGAGAGGGTTTGAGGGTGAAGGGTTCCCTGTTCGCCGAGCCTTCGCAGGTATCGATCCTCGCTACCTGGACCCCTTTGTCCACATGGACCAGATGGGCGAGGTCGAGTACGCGCCAGGGGAACCCAAGGGCACCCCTTGGCATCCCCACCGGGGTTTCGAGACGTTCACCTACCTGCTGGCCGGTCAATTCCTGCATCAGGATTCCAACGGTGGTGGCGGCACCATCCTCGAGGGGGGAACCCAGTACATGACCGCTGGTGACGGCATCCTCCACATCGAGACTCCGCCGGAACACCTCGTCGTGTCGGGGGGCCTGTTCCACGGGGTCCAACTGTGGATCAACCTGCCGCAGAAGATGAAGCGCATCGCACCGCAGTACCAGGACCTGCAGGGACTTGACTCAGCGATGGTGTCGACCCAAGACGGCGGTGCGCTGGTCCGGGTTCTGGCAGGCAGTATCGGCGGCCGACAGGGGCCCGGTATCTCCCACACTCCGCTTGCGATCAGCCATGTGTCGGTTGCCCCCGGGGCTCGCGCAGACATCCCGTGGCGATCTGACTTCAACGCGCTGGCGTACGTCTTGGCCGGCTCCGGACAGGTCGGGGGGGATCGTCGACCGATCAAGTCCGGTCAGATGGCGGTGCTGGTCGAGGGCGACAACATCGTCCTTCAGGCCAATGACAGGCTGGATTCAAGCACCGACAATCTTGAGGTCTTCCTGATCGGGGGAGTGCCGCTGCGCGAACCGGTGTTCCAGTACGGACCATTCGTGATGAGCTCCCGAGCTGAGGTGCAGGAGGCTTTCGACGACTACCAGGCAGGTCGATTCGGGCATATCCCGGCGCACGCAATCCAACCTCACCGGGTCTAGCGGGTTGGGGGGCCGCGCTCAGAGCGGGGCTTCCGACCCGACCTCTCGAAACCGGCCCGATCTAGTGTGCGCGGACGCTCCTCGGAAGCGCTACCTTGGTTCCCAGCCGCAAACCGTCCAACTCGACGCTGGGAGCCCAGTCACATGACCCTCGATACCGACAGCACCGCAGGCGACGCAGCATCGTGGCCGGCCAACGACCCCGCCACTTGGCGGACGGTCCCCGAGACGTCCACCCCCCTCGATCCGGCTCGGATCCAGACTTTGCTCGCGGCCGAATGGGAGCGCTTCGGCGGTGGCACGGCGGGTTCGGCGGCACACCATCAGCGGGCTGTTGTCCCCATGCCGCTGGGAGTCGCCTCCTCCTTCCAGTATTGGGATCCGCACCCGATCGCGATTGAGTCCGCCAAGGGGGCGTGGCTTCGCGACGTCGACGGCCGGGACTTGCTCGACCTGTCCATGGGATTCGGGGCCGTGCTGGTCGGCCACCTCAATCCCGCAGTGGTGGCGGCGGTGACCAGTGCATTGGATTCCGGCACCCTGTTCGTGACGCCGTCGCCGAGCACGACCGATATCGCGGAGCGTTTCACCCGCCGGTTCGGGATCGACCAGGTCCGGTTCGCCAACTCCGGCACCGAGGCGACGATGTACGCAGTGCGGGCCGCTCGAATGTTCACCGGCCGGCACGGCATCGTGAAGATCGAAGGCGGATATCACGGTGGCTACGACGCACTGTCCGTGTCCGTCAAACCGGATGTCGCCGAGGCGGGACCGGAGGACGCGCCCACGCCAGTCGTCCCGTTCGAGGTCGAGGCGGGCATCGTGCACGTGGTGCCGTACAACAACCTGG
>JAUPKM010000489.1 GCA_030837445.1 Actinomycetota bacterium | reverse complement strand
TACGCGCAACTGCGCCGGGAGGGCACGGAGTTTGGCCCGGCGGAACTCCTGGTGCACCCCGATAGCCGTGAATGTGGACGAGGCACGGCCTTGTTGGCAGCTGCGCTGGCCGAGGGCGCTGCTGGCGCCTGGGCCCACGGTCAGCTACCTGCGGCGATGGCGGTGGGTGCTGCTGCTGGCCTGGTGGTGGAACGGACGCTGCTGCTGCTATCCCGGAAGGTGACGGGGCTGCCGACGGCTGGTCCGGCACCTGCCGGGTTCGCCATCCGCGGTTATCGGGGCGACGTGGACGACGCGGCCCTGCTGGGGGTGAACGCCCGCGCGTTCGTCGAGTTGCCGGACCAGGGTTCCTGGAGCCGCTCGGATTTGCGCGCGCGGATGGGCGAGCCATGGTTCGACCCGGCCGGGTTGCTGTTGCTCACGGCGCCCGTGGAGACGCTGGGGCACGGTGACCACGTGGTCGGTTTTCACTGGACCAAGGCAACCTCGGCCACGGAAGGCGAGGTGTATGTGATCGCGGTGGATCCCGCGTGGCACGGACACGGACTGGGCCGGTATTTGCTGCTCGTCGGCCTGGATCGGTTGCGGGACGTCGGCGTCGGCCTGGTTTCCCTCTATTGCGACGGCGCCAACTCCGCGGCACTGCGTCTCTACGAGTCGTTGGGCTTTCAGGTCGAACGCACCGATGTGGTGCTGGCCCGGACGGGCCAGCACCACGCGTCGGCGGCGCACCGTGGGCCCGCTTCTGGCAGGCTGGGCGCATGACCGACCAACTCATCTCCGGGTATGACTTGTCGTCACCGGCGACAGACCTGCCCAGCGGTCGGTTCATCGATAGGGAACTTTCGTGGCTGGCGTTCAACCAACGTGTGCTGGAATTGGCCGAGGACACCCGACTGCCGCTGCTGGAGCGGGCGAAGTTCCTTGCCATCTTCGCCAGCAACCTCGATGAGTTCTACATGGTTCGGGTGGCTGGCCTGAAGCGTCGCATCGCCACCGGAATCGCAGTGCGCGCAGCCAGCGGGTTGATGCCGCGAGAGGTGCACGACGCGGTGCTGGCCCACTCCCACGATCTGATGATGAGGCAGGCCCGTTGCTTCCGCGACGAGGTGCTGCCCGGCCTCGCCGAGCATGGCATCGAACTGGCCCGCTGGTCGCAGTTGACGAGCGAGGAACAAAGTGAGTTGACCATTCTCTTCCGACGGCAGGTCTTCCCGGTACTTACGCCGTTGGCGGTGGATCCGGCGCACCCCTTCCCGTACATTTCCGGTCTGTCCTTGAATCTCGCCGTGGTGGTGCGAAATCCGGAGACCGGCACCGAGTTGTTCGCCCGGGTGAAGGTGCCGCCGCTACTGGCTCGGTTCCTGCACGTGGGCAGGTCGAGGTTCGTGCCGCTGGAAGATGTCATCGCGGCGCATCTGGACGAGCTGTTTCCGGGGATGGAGGTGCTGCAACACCACTCCTTCCGGGTCACCCGCAATGAGGATGTCGAGGTGGAGGAGGACGATGCCGAGAACCTGCTGAAGGCCCTCGAGCGGGAATTGATGAAACGACGCTTCGGCCCGCCGGTGCGGCTCGAGGTGGAGGAATCTATCGATCCATACGTCCTCGACCTACTGGTCCGCCAATTGGGAGTCAGTGAGCAGGAGGTGTTCAAACTGCCGTGGCCGGTCGACCTGCTGGGGCTCTGGGCGCTGGTCGGGCTGGACCATGAGGACCTGAAGGATCCGCCGTTCGTGCCGAAGACGAGCAAGGAACTGGCAGAAGTCGAATCCGCCAGTGCGCCAGACGTGCTGGAAGCGATGCGTCGCGGTGAGGTGCTGCTGCATCACCCCTACGACTCCTTCTCCACGAGCGTGCAGCGATTCCTGGAGCAGGCCGCCGCGGATCCGAAGGTGCTGGCAATCAAGCAGACGCTCTATCGCACCTCCGGCGACTCGCCCATCATCGAGTCTCTGATCGACGCCGCGCAGTCGGGCAAGCAGGTGTTGGCGTTGGTGGAGATCAAGGCTCGGTTCGACGAGGAAGCGAATATCTCCTGGGCCCGGAAACTTGAACGGGCCGGCGTTCACGTCGTCTACGGCTTGGTCGGGTTGAAGACTCACTGCAAACTCTCGATGGTCGTCCGCGACGACGGCGGTACGCTGCGGCGCTATTGCCACATCGGGACCGGCAACTATCACCCCAAGACCGCACGGATGTACGAGGACCTCGGCGTCCTCACCGCCGACCAGGAGGTCGGCGAAGATGACGCAAATCTCTTCAATCAACTGTCAGGTTACTCGATGCACACGTCGTATCGTCGACTGCTGGTTGCGCCGCACAGCATCCGCTCCGGGCTGGTCGAACGGATCGAGCGCGAGGTGGCTCACCACCGTGCGGGTAGACCTGCCAGGATCCGCTTCAAGTGCAATTCGATTGTCGACGAGAGCACCATCGATGCCCTCTATCGAGCCTCCATCGAGGGGGTGCCGATCGATATCTGGGTCCGTGGGATCTGCGCGGTCCGCCCGGGGGTGCCCGGGATGAGTCCGACCATCAGGGTCCGCAGCGTGCTGGGCCGGTTCCTGGAACACTCTCGGGCCTATGAGTTCATCAACGGCGGCGCCCCAGAGGTGTGGATCGGATCGGCGGATCTGATGCACCGCAACCTGGATCGCCGGGTCGAGGCCCTACTCTCGCTCAGCGATCCCGACCACGTGGCCACCATCAGCGGAATGTTCGACCTGGCCTTCGGCCCCGACATCTCCGCATGGGACCTCGATCAGCACGGCAACTGGAACCGACGGGTGTACGGCGACGATGGTGAGCCGCTGGCCGACATGCAGGCCTTGCTGATCCGCAGTCGCCAGTTGCGTGGGGTGGCGCGATGACCCCGGACCAGGAGGAGGTGGAGGATCCAACTCCGCCGGATGTCAGAGTTGACCTCGTGGAAGAGGATCCCAGGCCCGTTGTCGCCCCCGTCGCCCCCGACGCCGTTCGGGAGGTCGAGAGCAAACTTCGGGTGCACGCCCTGTTTCGACTGCCGGACCTTACCGAAGCGTTGGGTGTCGAGCGGGTCGCTCCACAGTCCGTGCGGGACCTGCTCGCGGTGTATCACGACACCGACGACCTGGCTCTGTTCCGGTGGGGGGTCACGCTCCGTAGGCGCGAAGGGGGCGAGGATGCCGGCTGGCACATGAAACTGCCGGTTGAGGGTGCCAGCGAGGGAGTGCGCGACGAACTTCGGGTACCGCTCTCGGCCGGCGTGGTCGGCGAGGTCCCGGCGCAGCTGCGCGAGGTGGTCACCGCCTTCATCCGGGGCGCCGAACTGACGCCGGTGGTGACGCTGCGGACTGCCCGCCGTCCCTACCTGTTGTACGACCCCGACGGGGTCGCGTTCGCCGAGTTGGTGGACGACACGGTGTCCGTGTTGGACGGCGACGAGGTGATCTCGAAGTTCCGCGAGATCGAAGTTGAGGCGTTGGTGCCGGATGCCGACCTGTCGGGCCCGGTGGATCTGCTGTTGGCTGCGGGGGCGACACCCAGCACCACCTCGAAGGCGGCCAGTGCGTTGGGGCCCGCGACTCGCCGCCCCCCGGATGTGCCGAAGGCGGCGACTGTCAGCCCGCTCGATCCGGCCGGTGATGCAGTCCGGGCGCACCTTCGCAAACATGTCCGGGCCTTTTTGGAACAGGACGTGCGAGTCCGCCGCGACCTGCCGGACGCCGTCCACCAGATGAGGGTTGCAGCGCGGAAGTTGCGCAGCGGGTTGAAGGTGTTCAGCCCGATGGTTGAACCCGGCTGGTCGGAGGTGCTGCGCGAGGAGTTGAAGTGGGCAGCCGGTGAACTGGGTGTGGCCCGGGACACCGAGGTGCTGTTGGAGCGACTCGACGCGCACGCCGACGACCTCGGCGACCGTGAGGCGATGTTGATCAGATCGGTGATGGATCCGCAGTTGCGGCATCGGTTGGCCGGTGCCCGCGAACATGCCCTCACCGCCATGCGCAGTGACCGCCACCTCCGGTTGTTGGACATGCTGGTCGATGCAGCGGTGAACCCCCGACTGGTGGAACTGGCCGAGCAACCCTGTGTCGAGGTCCTTCCGCCGTTGGTGGCCAAGGCCTGGCGCCGACTGGCGCGAGACGTCAAGTTGCTCGATCTGGAAGGTCCGGCCGAGTCCTGGCATGAGGCGCGGATCGCGGCCAAACGCGCGCGCTACGCGGCCGACGCGGTCAAGCCGGTGTTCGGTCAACCTGCCGCCGACCTCGGTGGCGCGCTGTCACTGGTCACCGAAGTCCTAGGTGAGCATCAGGACGCCTGCGTGGCGCAGGACGTCATCCGGGAGATCGCGGCGCTGCCGGACGTGGACGGTGAGACCGGATTCGCGCTCGGGTTGCTGCACGAGTACGAGTTCGAGGAGGAACTGCACAACCGGCTGGAGTTCCGCAAGGTGTGGCCCGGCGTTCGCAGTGTCTACCGCGCGACCGAACTGCGATAGGGCCGGGAACTGGTGGCCAGCACGATCCGGGCGGCAGGTGTTGTGCTGCTGCGGGAAGGGCGCAGGGGGACCGAAGTGTGCGTCCTGCACCGTCCCGGCCACAACGACTGGTCGCTGCCAAAGGGCAAGGTCGACGCCGGCGAGACGCTACCCATGACGGCCCGACGGGAGACGTTGGAGGAGACGGGGTCCGATGTTGTGCTCGGGGCGCCCCTGCCCGGACAGCGCTATCGGGTCGAGGGACGGCAGAAGACGGTCGACTACTGGGTCGGGCGGATTCGC
>JAUPKM010000488.1 GCA_030837445.1 Actinomycetota bacterium | reverse complement strand
CTCCCGAAGAGGGTTCCTGGGCCGCGGACCGCCCGGCCCGCGACCGCAAACCCGATCCCGAGGACCCCTCCCTCGTCGCCCCTGCTGCGGTCGCCTCGCTCCTGGCCGATGAATCCGTCGACTCGTCAGGTGACGCCCCGGCCACACCCGAAGTCAGACAGCCCGCCGCAGCACCGATGCCCAGGGCAACAGCCAAGCCCCCGACCCTGCCCACAAATACCGATGCCCTCATGACGTCCCCCGTCGATAACCCGAACACCTACAGGGGGAATCCCCGTCGGCTCGTCGGCGCTGAAAATTGCCGCTATTCAATGCTGAAATATTTCACAGGGGTACCTCCACGATCAAACACCAGGGAGCGTTAACCGCAGTAGAACAACGCATATTAGACAATGCATTTCAGTTAAATCAGATAGCTGTTGCGGCTAATCTCTGAGTCCGGCGAAGCATCCCTCCATAACCTCGTCGTAGTCGAGCTTGCTGTCGAAACGGGTCCCGAGACCGGCCACAGAGCGACAAGCGGAATCCTCTGGGACATTCATCTGTATCAAACTGCCCGCTGACCCCGAGTGGTCGTAGCCGTACTGCCAGGAACTGCTGTGGCCGCAGCCAACCGACATCAGCATTAACAGAACCACAGCGGGCACTCCCACAACGGCGGTCTTCCCCCTGGTTGCGTTCAACGACCCCTCCCTCTTGGTGTTATCGCCACTCGTATGCCTGGCGTGCGGCTTGGAAAAAATGGCCGGTAGTGGAGTCCTTACAGGTGACACCGGTGGTCTCATCGAGTACGCAGGTGAGCGAGCCGACAGTCAGCGGTCGTCCGTATTCCTGGACGGGCATAGTGCTGCGGAAGTCCGTGCCGGAGTAGCAGTTCACCTCGACCGTACGGCCCTGTACCAGTCGAAAACTGTTCGCCCAACCGGGATTACAGTGCGGTTTCACCTGGGGCTGGTAGGAATGCGCCCGCACTTCGCAGGTTACTTCCGCCGGGGTGACGCTGCCATTGAGGTCACAGGCGATGTTGCCAGTCCTAGACGTGAACCTCCACTGCAATCCGCTGTCGGGGGCAACCGCCGTCGCCGGGGATGATGGTGCCTGTGCGGGAGTCGGTACCGGCACAGCACTCCGAGTGGAAGGCCGCTGCGACGGAACGGTCCGAGTGGCTTTGGCGGATTGCGGTCCGGGGTTGATCTCAAAGCCGAACTTCTGCAGCGGCCAAAGCAGCTCTTCGGCGTACGTGTCGGACATCACATAGAAGGCGGTGAACACGCCGCCGCTCTGGCCTGCGGCGTAGTAGGACGGCTTCACGATCGACAGAGTTCGGAGCATCGAGGCTTCCGACTCAAACCGTGTATACAGCACAGCCTTCAGGTTGGAAAGCCCGTCCGGCTTTGAGTAGTCCTGATGGCATATCCCATCACCCAAGGCGTTGAGGTTGTTCTCCTGTGTTGCGGTGCGACCCGAACACACCACGCTGATCCAATCGTTCATATCACCGGACAGCTCGCCCACTCGCGGTGCGGTTGCGCCTCCAGAATCGGTGCTCGAGCGGGAGCCAGGGTCGGTGCCGTTCGAACACGCTGCCACGGACAACAGCAATACAAGGGCCGCGATCACCATCGCCGCCCGCCGTGCCGCTCGACCAACCCCCACAACGCCCCCATCCCCCGGTAATCCACCCTGGGCAGGGAGCTTAACGGCTATCTGTTGCGGTCAGGGACCGATTTCTCCCAAGGGGACTGCCCGGCCACCTAGGCGGAGTCAGTGCCATCCAATCTCGGCGTCTTTCAGTAGGACGCAGTCATAACGACAGCAAAAATGAAAGATGCGGCTACGCCGATCCATCCGATCACCAGACCGGCGATAGCAAGCCCGCGACCCTGGCTGTTGTCCGGGGGATGGCTAGCCGAGGATTCGCGAGCTGCGGCTCGGTTCAGTCTCCGCCGTCGGCGGGGGCATGGCAGTTAATATCCGACACCATGATCAAGCCTGTGCCTAGTGCGACGGTCGTATTCAAACCTGCCTTGCTCGGCCTCGCCGCGAAAGTGAAGGGCAGTGCTGTCTTCAATTTCGGGTTTGCTTACTTCAGTTTGGCCCTTACGAGAGCTGAGTTTAATGCGCTTCAGGTACAACAGCAGTCGACACCGGTCCCGCTGGGAATCTTCAATGGCAGCAAATACTGGGCCTTCCGGGGCACCTTCTACTCAGAGTCGGAAGGGCTGACCGGCGGGGAGGTCTATGCCCTGGTCGTTGCCGCCGAGATGGAGCATCAGGAGCGGCGGAATCGCCAGATCGAACGCGCTCAGGCGATGGTCGCTCAGGGGCCTCAAGACTCGACACCGCACCGTGGACACATTTCCATTGAGATCAGAAATTGCGTTTTTCAGAGAGACAGCGGTCAATGCAGAGTCTGCGGATCGACTGTCGAGTTGCAGTTCGACCACATCATCCCTGTCAAGCTCGGGGGATCGAGCGAGCCGGAGAATCTGCAGGTCTTGTGCGGTCCGTGCAATCGGCGCAAAGGGGCCACGCTGGGATAGCTGGCTACGAGGATGACGACGACGACTTCTGACCGTCTCGACTCGGACTGTAGGCCGGAGGTGTCCCGCAACCGCCCGGCAATTCCCCGAACCTGATCGTCGAGTTGCTGGTTGCCGCCGTACTCGCCGCCGTCGCGGCGCACCGGCGCTGCGTCCAGTGGAACTACCTGATGAGACCGGCTTGTCTGGCTAAACGCGCCAGCTCGTCGGTGCAGCTGTCGATGGTATCGACGTCGCGGCGATTTGCATTTCCACGGGGGTGTCATTGCCGCGTTCGATCTCCAACACGAACCGGCACGATTCGGGTTCGGTGCACCGCTCCCGAAGCAGGAGCGCCCACCTACTGAGCCTCCGCGCGGCCACAGGTGTACGACTTCGTCGGCGTACTGCTCGATCACCCACCGGCTTCACACTCACGGGGGGGGTAGATTGCGCATTGCGCGGGCGTTGTCGCCGATGGTCTCCAGCAACTCCGAGTGGCGGGGGCAGTAGTTCCACACCGCTGCGTTGATAATTTGTCCGGCCTCTTCAGGACCAAATCCGTCTTTCATGATGACGTTGCCGATACCTACCAGTGTGGCAAAAACCGCATTCCCCGCAGTAACGCTGACCCTCAGGGTTCGGGTGCCTATTGGGGCAGACACCGGCAAGTGAAATACCGCACTCGCCGCAGAACTTTTGGGTCAGCGAGTTGGAGTGCCCCTTTGGCACTTGATGGTCGCTCCGCTCATTGTTTCCCGCTCCCCGCTTTGGGCTTTAACGCAACTGTGATGGCTTCACTACCCGTCAATTCGTTCACCCCGGCGAATCGCGTCGTTGACGAGCTTCGTCTCGTCCGTCACGCTGCCGACCGTCATGAAGAGCGTGACCAGCCAGATAAGGATGGATATAGGAAGCAGGTAGACCGTCAACCCGAGCACGAACCCAATCGCGTTAGCGACGACGAAGGGCACCGCTTTTTTGTTCAGCCCGAGGTAGAGGTGGCCAGCGCCGGGCCATAGAATGGTCAGCAGCACCGCTAAACCGCTCGACTTCTCCTGCGGACCGAGACTCACGGCAGGTCGATACACAGTCGCAGGTGTCACTGGCTGCGGAGTGGGAGACGGCCCCCACCCCGGCGACGTTTCGGGCGGTTGGGTCGCGAACCGCACACCTTCTGACTTCATCCGACTCCCACGCCAACGAGTGCCGTCCCAGTACGACTCGGTAGCGGGATCACCAAGGTCGGCGTACCAGCCTTCCGCCCGGGAATCACCAGAGGCGGAACCCGCACTCTGCGACATCGGCGAGGAAACTTCCGGCGGCTCAGGCCGCTTGCCGCCATCACTCGCAGATGCCACATCCCGAGAACCACTTTCCGCAAAGCTGCCAGCGACCGGGCTACCGCACTCCCCGCAATACAGTTGCCCCTCCGGATTCGGGTGGCCGCTCGGGCACACCCCGGCGAGCGAAACTCCACACGCTCCACAGAATTTCTGTTCAGCCGGATTGGGGTGACCACCCGGACACGTAATGGATGCACTAGTCACTGAACGATCCCTCCCCGTCGCGACTGGAAGCCTAACCAGACTCCCTTTCGATGTCGGCGGAATGGCTCACCTGGCCGCCGGTAGCGGCGTTCCAAATCCGGTCGATTCCCGAACGCCCCTGCCACCGGCAGTCGGTGACCGGTTTCCCCAGGACCCCGATGTTCGGAAAGTTGTCCCGTTTCTCAATGTTCGGAAAGTATTCCGTCGGACACTTTCGGTACAATAGGAGCATGGTCGCCACCACCGCCCCCTCGTCCACCGTCGTCGGCTATGCCCGGGTGTCGACCCTGACTCAAACCTTGGAGCAGCAGACCGAACAGTTGAGCGCCGCCGGGGCGGGCCGCATTTTCCACGACGTGATGTCCGGTGCCCGCGACGACCGACCCGGATTTACCGAGTGCCTCAACTATCTGCGCAGCGGCGACACCCTGATCGTGTGGCGTCTCGACAGACTCGGCCGCAACATGCGCAGCATCGTGAACACCCTGCACGACCTCACCGAGCGCGGGGTGACGGTCAAGTCGATCCACGACGGCGTCGACACCTCCACGAGCACCGGCCGGATGGTCGCCGGAATCTTGATGTCGATCGCCGAGTACGAACGCGAACTGATCCGGGAGCGCACCGCGCTCAAACTCGACCACGCCCGAAAGTCCGGCGTGAAATTCGGCCGCCCGGCCAAGCTCGACGCCGACCAGGCCGCCCTGGCCCGGCGAATGAAGGAGTCCGGCGAAACCGCCGCCACCATCTGCAAGACGTTGTCGATCGGCCGGACGACGCTGTACCGGTATCTCAACCTGGACGGCTAGATCGGCGGCGGTGCGACCTGATCACCGATCAGCTCGGCGGTGGGATATCACCTAAGGAATGGTCTGCTGCTTTCGTGCTAACTTCCTCCCCAGTTGATTGGTGGCCGCGTCCGATCCGGGAAGGGCCACCGGAATCTGTTGGGTGAGGCAGATCGCTTTGGGGGAAGGCACGTCATGACGGGATTCATTCGTTCGCAGTACGCCAACATCGGTGCGGCTGGCACCGCTGCTGTGATGGCGCTGACCTTAGTATCGGTGCCCCCGGGGCATGCCGGCTCACTGGCAGCCCGACCCGAAGTCGCCGCTGTGCAACTCCAAGCTGCCGTCGCCACCGAGGTCGCGGCGCTGATGAACTCAAGTCTCCAGGCCGCCGCTGTAGGAATTGACTCGGCGACGACGCCTGTGGCATCCGCTGGTGATGCTGTAATAGCACCGTTGGCGTCCACCGCTGATGCGACCGCCGTCGATGACGTCCTGACCTCGATCGGCCGGGTTGCCCTCACCGTCGCCGGTACGGTGCTGTCTCCGATCTGGTACCTGGCGTTTCCGATAACCATGGGACTCGGGTCACTGTGGGGATACATGAACCCCATTAACCGCGCCGACGTCGTCGGGGCCATTTTCTTCTTGACGAGCGCCATCAATATTTTTAGTTGGCTCAGCTTCCCGTTCAGGCTCGGGGAGGTCGTCTTCCCCCCAAACATCCCGGAGACGGGCGCGACCAGATCAGCGGCAACCGTGCACACCATCGACCCCGAGGCCCCGACGACCGGCCTACCGCTGACATCCGACTCTGTTGACGTTCAGGACCCCTCCGTCAACACCATGAACACCGTCGCTGCGTTGGCTGCCTCCACCTCGACGCCGACCGACATCGACGACGCCCTGCGTTCTGTCGGCCGGGTGGTGTTCAACATCGCCGGGACCCTGCTGTCGCCGATCTGGTACCTGGCGGCTCCGATCACCGCGCAGCTCGGTTCGCTGTGGGGATACGTCGAGCCACTCCTCCTCGACCCACTACTAGGCGTAACGTTCGCCCAGAGCATGGCCAATGTCATGAAGTGGATGTCCTTCCCCTTCCGGCTCGGCGAGGTCCTCTTCCCCCCGAACGCACCGGAGACGGCCGCCACTCGGCCCGCCGCCACCGTGCAAGCCGTCAGCTCAAACACCGAGGTGACCGCAGCAGGGGGAACATCTGGCCCGGCAACCGCCGCAGACGAAACGAAGCCAAGCACCCCACAGCCGACCCGCCAGCGCAGCACGACAACCGCTCGTTCAGCCGCAATGGCGACCGGCCCCTCCGAACCGGACGCATCTATCACCGTGGCTCAGGGCACGACAACATTCGCAGACGAGCCGCTTGTCCCGACCCGATCGGACCTGGTTTCCGAGGTAGCCACCGCGAGCAACGAAACTGACCCCCAGGAATCGGCATCGCCGGACGCGATCTCGCAGTCCACAGGCTCCAGAAAATCCGTCGCCACCACACCGTCGGGACAGCGTGGCGACAACTCGGCGTCCACGCGGTCGAGTCGGTCCGTTTCCAACTAACCGATTCCCGACCGCAGCGCGCATCCAAATCATCCCCACCTGTGCGCTCCGAGACGAAAGCGCCCGGAATCTTCCGGCATAGCACCCAGTCCCAAGACGAACGGCCAACGGCCAAACTATCTGATGCAACTTTTGCGAAAACCGACCTGCGCTTTCCCTCGAAATGTACGGCCCGATCCGGTGACGGCGGGTTGTTGTCAGAACTAAAGAATTGAGAATCGGCTCCGCGCCCGGACTAGCTCCCCGCGTCGGCCAGCATCCACACGCGCTTGAGCGGGAGACGGCTCCGGATTTCGTCGTCGAGTTTCTCGTAGTTCGCCAGCACCGCGTCGACCACGGCGGCGGCGTCCCAGACTCGCACCCGTAGTTGGTTGGCCTTGTGAGTGCCCTGCGCCGGTTTAGTAAGGCCACCCCAGGCCACGAGGAGACCCTGCTTCGCACCCCGCTCTGCCATCACCCCGTGTAGTTGCGACACCACGGGGGAGCCGACCTGACTGCCGGACTTCACTTGCACCAGGATCACATCGTCAAGCCCGAGCAGGCCGCGTCCGGCGATGATGTCGATGCCGCCGTCCGGCCCGGGTGGGGACGGCTGGCAACGAAGGCCCTCCGCCTCCAGCAGCGCCGTCACCAACATGGCCAGGCCGTGCCCGGCGAACTCCTCTGCGATTCTGGACGTGATTTGATCGCGGGCGTTCTCTTCAATATCCGGCGATAACTCCGGTTCGTCGACATCCTCAGTCTCGTTGAGCGCCGTTCCCGGCTTTTTGGAAATCGCAGGCCCAAGGGAGACCGCCTGGCCAGGATCAACACCCGACTTCAGCAGAGACTCCAGGCGACCCACCGAATTGTTCTTGCTCGGGCTGAAGATGGTGAGGGCGCTGCCCAGGGTGAAGAGCAGGTCTTGCTTAACAGCCGCGCGGGGTAGATCAACCCGCTGCCAATCCACGGGCACGACGTGGCGCTTGGCAAGGTCTTGTTCGGCAGTGCGGTATTCATACGGGCCGACGACGCGACCAAGTGCGATCTGTTTGGTGGTCTTCATGGGCATGACCATGAGATCGCCTATTTCGATCCGGCTCCGGAGTGCCCAGAGTTGGCCGACGGCGGTGGAAATCTTGGCGTCGGACGCACCCTTGTAGGTGTCGACTGCGATCTGCACGATGTCCTCGCGATTCGTGCAGGCCGTCATGTCGGGGATTTCCTCCCACCCTCCACCTGAGCAGCCCGACTGGAGTGCCCAGGCGTCCCGCTCTCCGTACTTGCCCGACCGAACCACCCAGGCCTTCGACATCGTTCCCTACTTTCCTTCAGCCATCGAACGCCCGTAATGAGTCATGCCACTCCTTCGGTCGGCTGGGCGTTGGCCCGCACGGTGTTGAGGATGTCGACGATGTTGTCGACTTGGTCGTCGGTGAAGATCGACTCTGGGCCGGTGGCGGCGAGGTCGGTGAAGGGGGATTCGTAGAGCCGCGCTGGTTCCATGATGCCGTTGATGGTCAGTTCGTCGATGATGTGGTTGATGAAGTGCAGCTGGTTGGCGCTGAAGGTGGTTCCGTCGAGGTAGTCGGCGAAGGCGTCCTTGGCGGCCTGGTGATCCAGGCCGACCAGGGAACGAACGAACAGCCCCAGCCCGTGGGACTGCTCGCGGGCTTCGGCGATCGCGGCGGCGTCGCCCGCCCCGCTCTCCAGGAGCATCTGCTCCAGGGACTCAAGGTCGTTCG
>JAUPKM010000487.1 GCA_030837445.1 Actinomycetota bacterium | reverse complement strand
GCGTCATTGGCGCTCCTACTCAATCACCTCCGCGGCGCCCGCACCGCTGAGCGGACAGGTCGACACGATCACCGTGACAGTGCAGCGACAACGAGACGGGCTGGTCTCCAGGCACCTGACCAACCGGGCCCGACCCGGCGACATCCTGGAGTTGGAGGTCCCGCAAGGCGACTTCCAGCTACCTCCGGATCCGCCTTCCCGGCTGCTACTGATCGCCGCCGGCAGCGGCATCACACCGCTGATGGGCATGCTTAGAACCCTCTACCCCGACGCACTCGGCGACCCCGGTTTTCGACCCTCCCGACCAGCCCGCACGCCGGCCCGCACGCCGACCCGCGTGGACCTGATCTATTCGGCTCGCGACCGGGGACGCCGGATATTCGCAGACGAACTGGCCAGTTTGGCAACGCGGACCGAGGCAGTGTCGGTCCACTTCCGTGACACGGCCCGGCAGGGAAGGCTGCAACTCGCGGATCTCGAGTCGCTGGTGCCGTCCTGGCGGGACCTCCCCACCTGGGCGTGCGGACCGCCAGACCTGCTCGAGGACCTCGCTGAGCACTGGCGCCACCACGGAATTGCGCGGAACCTGGCGACCGAGCGATTCCAACCCGTTCGTGCGGTCCAGGCCGACGCCGGCGGGCGGGTGACGTTCACTGCCAGCCGCAAGGCCCGCGACGTTGCGGGACACGAAACCCTGCTAACCGCAGGTGAAGCGGCCGGCATCCTGATGCCCCACGGCTGCCGGATGGGCATCTGCCACAACTGCGTCCTCACGCTGGAATCCGGTCAGGTGCAGGACGTCCGCACCGGCGAGATTCACGGCGAGCCGGGGGATGTCGTTCAGACCTGCATCTCCCGGCCAGCCACCGATCTCTCTCTGCGCGTGTAAGCCCCACCCTCCCAACATCGTTCACATCCACAAGGAGTCAGCAAGATGACGATCCGAAACCTTGACCTCACAGACGAACAGATCGACGAGGTCGGCGCCCGCCTCGACGAGATCCGCAGCACCGTCATGAGTGACCTCGGCGCTGAAGACGCGGCCTACATTCGTCGACTGATCGCCATCCAGCGGGGTCTGGAGGTGGCGGCTCGCGGCACGCTGATGTTCTCACTGCTGCCGCCAGCCTGGCTTGCGGGCACCGCCATGTTGTCGCTGTCCAAGATCATCGAGAACATGGAACTCGGCCACAACATCATGCACGGTCAGTGGGACTGGATGCGTGATCCCCGAATCCACTCGACCACCTGGGAATGGGACAGTTTCATCCCGGCTGACGATTGGAAGAAGACCCATAATTCGATGCACCACACGTACACGAACGTGATCGGCAAGGACTCCGACGTGGGGTACGGCCGGCTGCGCGTCACCGAAGAACAGCCGTGGGAAGCGCAACACCTGATCCAACTACCTGTCAATGCGGTGATCGCTCTCGGCTTCGAATTCGGCATCGCCATGTACGACGCGCAAGTCGAAGCCGCCCAGTCAGAGACCGACGAGGGCCGCCTCGGCGCCCTTAGGCGTGTCTGGAAGAAGATCAGGCCACAGGTGGTCAAGGACTACGTTGCCTTCCCGCTGCTGTCCGGGATCTCCGCGCCGACCACGCTGCTGGCCAACCTGACCGCCAGCGTCACCCGCAATGTCTGGACCCACACGATCATTTTCTGTGGCCACTTCCCGGACGAGGTCGTGTACTTCACCGAGGAAGACATCGTGGCTGAGTCTCGTGGCGAGTGGTACCTGCGGCAGTTGCAGGGCTCGGCCAACATCGAGGGCAGTCCGCTGTTCCACATCATGACCGGGAACCTCAGCCACCAGATCGAGCACCACCTGTTTCCCGATATGCCCAGCAACCGGTATGCCGAAGTCGCCCCCCAAGTCCGCGCGCTGTGTCAACAGTATGGACTGCCCTACACCACCGGACGACTGTCTCGGCAGAACGCACAGGTGTGGCGCACGCTGGCGGCACTCTCAGTTCCCGACAGCATTCGGGAGTCACTTGCCCGAGGACTTCCGACGATGCCGAGCAGGTCAACCGAGCGGTCGGCCCTGCCCGTGCATCCGGTAGCCCCCACCGCTGCCGCCTCGGCGCCAACACGCGTAGAGGCCAGCGGCGAGGCACCACGCCAAACCGTCAAGAAGGCGGAGAACCCGGCCGCCTGACGGGGGTCAGGCACGACAGGACTCGGTTACCGGCCAGTAGCCGGAACCAAGCACACGGTATGGCGTACAGCCGGTTCCGGCTACTGGCCGGTAACACGGCGGGCCGGTCGGAGACCCCCTGTGAACCGGGTCAGCTCGAGAAGGTGACCTCGCCACCGACCCGCGTCTCGCGGACGGTGATCGCGTGCCAGGAATCGGGCGCTGCCGTCCAGGGGTTGTCCGACAAGATGGTGTAGTCGGCTCGCTTACCGACCTCCAGCGTGCCGCGGTCATCGGCGTGGATCTGCCAGGCGGCGTTGGTGGTGATGGCGGTCAGTGCCTCCTCGGCAGACACGCACTCAGCGGCGTTGAGGACCTCGCCGTTGTCGCGCATGACCCGCAGCACGGCGGTCTGCGCCGACAGTAGCGGCTGCATCTTGGTCACGTTGAAGTCCGAATGCAGGGATGGCCGGAGACCGTGTTTGAGGGCAGTCGCAACCCGGTCGAGCCGGTCAGCGCGCTCCGGGCCGAGGATGTTGTCCCGGAACACCCGACCCCAGAAGTAGACATGGTTCATCAAGAAACTGGGCGAAACCCCTGCCTTCGCCATCCGCGCGAAGTTCTGGTCGAAGGCAAACGAGACATGCTCCATCCGATGACGCAGATCGGCGGTCTCACGCCCCGCCAATGCCGCCTCATAGCCCTCCAGCGCAAACTCGACCGCCGCATCCCCATTCGCATGCACCATCAACTGCCAGCCGGCATCAAGTCCCTCGGTCATAAGCTCCACCAGCTTTTCGGGGGTCATGTTGGCGTGGCCGCCGGTGTCCTCATTGAGGTACGGCTGCTCGAAATAGCCGGAGCGGCCCTGGTTGGAGCCGTCGGTGACGACTTTCCAGGCAACGGCACGCACCATGTCGTCACCGGCGAACGGAGTGACCCCGGCCTCCTTCCAGGCATCGTTGCCGAGCAGACCCCACTGAGCGGTCGATACCCGTACCGGCAGCGGATGCGCCGCATTGAGCTGGTGCAGCAGCCCGACTTCGCCAGTACCGATAACGGCACCAGTGGCGGCTTCCCGCACCGAGGTGACACCGGCCGCTGCGGCCCCTTGCAGGATCCGGATGATCGTGCCGGCCGCTTCCTGCTGACTTGGTTGCGGCACCACCGCGAGCATCTTGGAGATCGCTCCTGACTCACCGAGCACACCATTCAACTTGCCGTCCGCGCGTCCGAAGAAGCCTCCCGGCGGGTCCGGCGTATCGTCTGCCAGGCCCGCCAGCGCCATTGCCTTCGAGTTGATATAGGCGAAGTGCATGGACGCGTTGAGAACGAACACCGGTTTGTCGGGGGAGACCTGGTCCAGAATGTCGCGGGTCAAGTTCGGCTCGCCCGGATAGAGGCTGGGATCGAACAGCTTGCCCTTGACCCAGTCACCCTCTGCCGTCTGCTGGGCGGCCTTTTTCAGAGTTGCCACGACATCGTCGAACGCTGGGTTGGCCATCGGAGACAGGTCCGGCCAGGGATCAACCATCATGGTCGTCCAGATGTGCATGTGCGGTTCGATCAGCCCGGGGGAGATCACACCGTCGGCCACAGTGATGATCTCGGTTCCGGGTCCCACCAAGGAATCCAGATCGCTCGCGGAGCCAACCCCGGTGATCATGCCGCCGGAAATGGCGATTCCGTCGGCCTCGGCTGCGCCCGGAACTCCCGTTGCGACCCGCCCGAACACCACCCGATCGGCACGGCGATTGACAGGTCGCCGGTCGATCCCGGCAGGCACCTCCAAACCGCTCGGGGCGGAAAGCCCCGCGGCCAAAGCGACGTGCAGCGGTGTTGGCGAGCAGCAAGTGAGGTGTGCCGGATCTGTTGGAGGCGTCAGGCGCATGGTGTTCCCATCGACTAGTCGTTGGCGTCCGACCTTGGTGGCCGGCGACGTATGGCGGCGAGTATCGCACCGAGCGACCCCGGTACGCCCGCCGACGAACGTAAGCCGGGCCGCGAGAGCGCGCTCAATCAGCCGGATTGCGCAACGGTCTGCCAACTGTGTCGGCGTGTGCTTCGCTGGGGCGACCCGCGGTTTCCTGGATCCGCGCGACACTCGGAGGCACCAGTGAGCAACACCGTGCTCGCCATCCTGGTGATGCTTGTGTCCTCCGCGATGTACGCACTCAGTTTCGTCCTGCAGTACCGAGGAACCCAGCAGTCGATCGGACTGGACACGACTCCGCCAGCTGATGACGCATCCGGACCTCTGCCCGCTGGTGACAAACCAGGAGGCGGCGCTACAAGCGGCGAACCAGGCGGCGACGGCAGCGGTGTGGCGCGCCTCGCACGCAACCCCGCGTGGCTGTTCGGCGTGGTGCTGTTCGGACTGTCCTTCCTCGTCCACTTGGTGGCGTTGAGCCTGGGAGCGGTGGCCGTCGTTCAGCCCCTACTCGTGACCGAACTCATCTTCATACCTCCGTTCGCCGCCTTGATCAACCACACTCGGATTGGCCGTCGGGACTGGCTCGCCATCCTGGTCGTCTGCGCGGGCCTGGCCGGGTTCCTGACTGTGGCTGCCCCCAGTCAGGGGTCGGAGATCCCCAGCGCCATCGAGTGGACGATCCTGCTGAGTTCGTTCCTCGCGGCAATGGCGGTCCTGATGCTGTTCGGCCGGGGGCGCGGGGACACCGTCCGGGCGACGCTGTTCGGGGTTGCGGCCGGTTTGGCCAATGCGCTCCTCGCGCTGACCGCCAAGGGGGCCTTCGCGGGGCACCATCCGACATTCGGCGACTGGCTCGCCGACCCGCTGGTGTGGGTGACCGTGGTCGTTGCCTGGCTGACGGTTGGCACTACCGCCCTTGCCTTCCGCTCTGGGCCAATCACCGCGTCGACCCCGGCAATGATCGCGGTCAACCCGGTTGTGTCATCGCTGGCGGCCATGTGGCTGTTCGGCGAGACGATTCGCACGACCCCGATAGCCCTCGTCCTCACCGCCGCATGCACGGTGGTCGTCATCCTCGGCGTGTACGTACTGTCCAACTCGACCGCCGTCCATCCTGACGAGGCCGCTCCGAGGGCCCCGGCCGCGGACCGGTCGGACGCCGACTAGCGCACCTCGGACCTCGGGTGGCGGGGATCGGTCAGACCTCGGGTAGCGGGGACCTCGCGGAACTCCGGCAGGGAGCGGCGGTCAGACCGGCTGCACTCGCCCCTCGAAGACCGTCGCCACCACTCCAATGTCCTTCAACCCGTCGGCGCCGCCCTCGAATGGGTCAGCGTCCAGCACGGTGAAGTCCGCCTTCTTGCCCGACCGAATTGAGCCCACCTGGTTCTCAAGCCGCAGGATCCACGCGGCGTCGATCGTTATCGCTCGCAGCGCCTGCTCGACCGTCAGGCACTCGTTCGTCCCGATCGACTCACCGGAGAGGGTCTCCCGGTTGGCTGCGACCCAGGCCAACCGCAAAGGTTCCAACGGCGCCATCGGGCAGTCCGAGTGCAACGCCAACGGCGTCCCTCGACCCACCAGCGACCCAAATCGGCTGATCTGGTGCGCCCGATCGGGACCCATACCCACCTCCGAGTACTTGTCGCCGAGCATGTGGACGTAGTAGGGCTGGCCGGAAACTTGGCCGCCCAACACTGCCAACCGACGGTTCTGGTCCTCCGTGCAGTAGCCCCAATGCTCCATCGTGAATCGATGGTCGATCCGGGGGTGGCCGTTGAACAACGACTCCAGCAGGTCCAGGCAGAACTGCGCACCCTCATCTCCGTTGACATGGATATGGATCTGGTAGCCGGCGCCCCAAAAGGCCTCGGCCATCTGGGTCGTCATCTCAGGGGGGACGATCCACTCGCCCTGATGCCCGTCGATGTAACCGGGCGCGCACAGTTTGAAGGCCTGGCTGTAGAAGGCGCCGTCGGCCATCAGTTTCACGTGCTTGTCGAAGAACACCTTGGACCCCGAGGTCTGCTCCAGCGCCAGACACCTCTCCAGCGCCTGCGCCGGAGTCGACCCGTCACTGACGAAGGCGGTCTCGATCGGGGTCATCAGCAGCCGAAACGGCGTCTCGTCCCGTTCGAACGCCATCGACAGGATGCCCGCCTCGGCCTCCGGAGTGGTGAAGAGTCCCGTGCCCATATCGGCGATGGTGGTCAGTCCACCGCGATGCGCCATCTCGGCAACAGTCATCAGGCCGCCACCGATGCGCTCGGGCGCCATGAACCGCCCCTGCACGGCGGGCATCACGGCCATCAGGCCGGTCTCCCAGAAGTGCCCGCTGGCCAGATCAACGCAGGCCCGCACCTCCGGCAGCTCCGGCAACGAGTCCGGCCCGTCAATGTTGGCCCAGGCCAAAGCCGGCGTGTTGAAGAACAACTCGTGGAATGACCGATGCCACAGCACCACCGGCACTTCCGCTGACAACCGGGAATCCAAGTCGGACCGGGTGATCGGTCCATGGAACAACGGATGGTAGCCCCAGCTGAAGAAGGGTCCATCGCTGGGATCGTGGGCGGCGAACCGCTGTTCGAGCAGGGCCCAGTACTCCTCCGGCGTGGTCGCCCCCGGGTAGTCCCCGACCGGCAGAGACCAGGGGTCGGGCGCGATGAAGGGCATCTGCGACAACACCGCTGGGAGGAACGGATGCAGGTGCGGATCGATGAATCCCGGCAGCACGACCTTGTCGGCGAAAGTGTCATCAATGGTGTGCTCGTAGGCATCCAGCCACGGCGCCAGATCGGCGAGCGTGCCCACGCCGGCCACCCTCCCGTCCAACACTGCGACGGCCGTTGCCGTCGGGAGGGTGGGTTCCATCG
>JAUPKM010000069.1 GCA_030837445.1 Actinomycetota bacterium | reverse complement strand
GACATCGGTCGGATCAGCCGGCAGCAGGACTTCCTGGCCTCGGCGCTACGAAAGGCCACCAGCACCCAGATCCTGACGAACCCGGTACGGCTCTACCGGGTCCTCGACCGGGCTACCTCCTCCTTGACGACAGATCCAGGACTGGGCGGCCTCGAGAAGCTTCAGGACCTCGCCACCAGCATGAGCGGCATCTCCCCCAGCAAGGTCACGTTCCTGACAGTGCCCTGGACCGAGAATGAAGACCACGCGACGATCTCCTGGGACCGGGCCAAGGCCGACCAGATCTGGCAGGCGATGAAGGACGACACCGGTTGGCCGCCACCGCCGACGGTGCCGCAGGGTCAGAAGGCGCTGACGGTCGCGCCGGCCGACATCCGGGTTCGCGTGTTGAATGCCACCAAAACGCCCGGCAGGGCAGAGGCTGTCGCCACGGATCTGCAACGCGCTGGCTACCAAGTGGTTGAGACCGGTGGGTTCCCCAATTCGGACCTGCAGCAGACCCAGCTGTATGTACCACCCGGTGATGCGGAGGCCGCTCGCACGCTGGCCTACGCTCTGCAGACGAAGGCGATCCGTCCGAGCCCGGACGATTCCACCGTGATGACCGTGATCGTCGGGGCTGACTACACCGGAGTTCTGCCGGTTGTCACGACCCCGAAACCAGCAGTCCCCGGCGCCCCCACCGACACCACCGGTAAGAACGCCGCCAAGCCTGTCTGTTCCTGACCCGTGCGCCTCCGAGGACGCCGACCGAATCGCTGATAGACATATCCGGTGTCAGGACCGAGTAGAGACCTCATCAGCGAACCCGCCCTCGACGAACACACCTCAGCCTTGTTGGCGTCCTTGCGCCCAGGTCAGGTCATCGTCTGTGGTGGTGCCGCAACGACCCAGACCCTGCATCGGTGGGCCGACCTCGTCGAGGCCGGCGATGGACCGTTGCTGCTGGCAGACCACGACCTCCGGGCCGAGCACAACGCCCTGGCGAATCTGCTGGACTCCGCAGACGACGTCACTGCCGTGTTACTCGCCCACAACGGGGACGACGAGCGCAACGCCGAGGTCGCCGTTATCGCGGGTCAGGTCGACCCGGGCGGGGTGCCCAATGCCAGGACGGCTGGCGCGCTAAGAGTGGCAGCTGCCGACCGGGCGGACTTGGCCCGGGTGCTGCGGGAGCGCCCCGCAGTCTCCGACAGCCCCGATCCATGGCAACTCGCCTTGGACCGTCTGCTGAGCAACGGCACCGCAGTCGCAGCAATCCCCGCCGAGCCGTTCTGCGCAAGTCGGGGCGCGATGGATCTGCCTCGCCGCAGTGAGGGCGACCGCAGACTCCGAGCAGCGGGGGACGTCGCGCAGGACCGGGTTTCGGCCATGGTGCTGCGGCCACTGTCACGACAACTGACCCAGCGGGCCATTGCGCGAGAATGGACCTCCGGCGCCATGATGGCCACCGGCCTGACGTTCGGCGCCGTCGGGGCGCTGATCCTGGCCCTCGGCAGCCGTCCCGCCGCAGTGGTGGGAGCGGTGTTGCTGCAGTTGGCATCGCTGGCCTTCCTGAGCGACGGCGAGATCGCCCGATTCCAGCGGCGCACCTCGATGCGGGGGGCCTGGCTGAATGGGCTCAGCAGCCGATTGGTCGAGCTGTTGACGCTGGCCGGGTTGGCCTACGCCGGTGTCCGGCTGGGTGGGCTTGTCTGGCTACCGGCGATCGCTGCCGTCGGCGCGCTGGCGGCCTGGCAGACGCTGAGCTGGTCCGCCGCTGTTGCAGGTCGGACATCGGGCGCCGCCTCCTACCGCGGAGTCCGCTGGCTTGCCCTCTCGCTGCTGATCGCAGTAGCCAGTCCGGCCCTCGCCCTCGGCGGGATTGCCCTGCTCACCGCCGGCCTGACAGCGGTGATCGCGGGTCGCGCCGCGATGGCATCGCCGCCCGTCGAAGCACCGGCAGAGTCGGACTCAGCTGCGCGCCGATTCCACACCCCGCCGGGGTCGCTAGCCGATGCCGGCATCATTGTGCGGGCGCTTGGCAACGCCATTGGTCCGCGGCTGGTCCGGTTCCACCGGCAGTTGCTGATTGCCGGGTTCACGGCGGTCGGACTCGCCGCAATGGTGTCGTGGGGTGGCCAGCCGTGGCTGCTACTCATCGCTCTCGGACTGCTGGTGACCGGGGTGGCAGTTGCCCTGTCCGGTCCGTTGGCCGGCCCCCGCGGCTGGTGGCTGCCGCTCTCCCTGCGGGTCACCGAGTTCGTCGTGTTGCTGTCGGTGGCATCTGCGCTCGGTGGCGGCGGTCAGGCGTTGGCCCTTGCCACCGGATGTTGGGTGCTGTTGGTCGTCCTGAATTCGGTCGACCGCGCACGCCTGGGACGTTCCGCGGAGCCTGCCTGGGCGGTCGTGGCCGATCTGGGCTTCGACGGTCGACTGCTGTTGTTGACCGCGCTGGCCACCTCCGGCCTGGCCGTCGGCGGTCTCGTGCTGCTGCTCGCGCTGATGCTGATCGTCTGGCTCGGCCAGCAGTGGTCGTGGCTGCGCCGCACCCGATGACCAAACCGCCCGGACTGCTGCCGTCGGTCGGGGTGGTGGTACTCACCCGCGGTGATCGACCTGTGGAACTTCGGCGCGCGCTCGATTCGGTGCTCCGCCAGACTGAAGTCCAGGTGTCGGTGGTCTGCGTAGGCAACGGTTGGGAACCAACTGACCTGCCGGAGCCGGTTCGGACGGTCGCGCTTCCGGTGAACCTGGGGGTCGGCGCCAGAAATGTCGGAGTGCCGATGGCCGAAGGGGATCTGCTGTTCTTCTTGGACGACGACGCCTGGCTGCCCGAGCCCGACAGTCTGGCCCGAATCGCGGCGTTCTTCGGCGCGAACCCCAAGGTCGGCATGGTGCAGACCCGAATCCTGGATCCTGCGGGCGACCGAGCTCCCCGAAGCTGGGTGCCGCGGCTCCGCAAGGGCGATGCCAGCAGACCCTCGACAACCATGTATGTCTGCGAGGCTGCAGTCGGAATTCGGCGCGGGGTGTTCGAGCAGGTTGGCGGCTGGGGCGAGCCCTACGGTTACGCGCACGAAGGGATCGAACTGGCGTGGAGAGTCTGGGATGCGGGCTACATCGTCTGGTACGCCGGCGATCTCGTCACCTGGCACCCCTATGCGCCGGCCACCCGGCACCCGGAGTTCCAGCGGCAGAACGCCCGCAATCGGGTGCTGTTGACCCGCCGCAATCTGCCGGCTCTGCTGGCACCGGGCTATCTCGGCTTCTGGTCGGCCGTGGACGGCTGGCGCAATCGGTCGGATCCCGAAGCCCGACGCGAGTGGTTGCGCGGCTGGCGATCAGGTTGGCGGGAGGACCCAGGACCCCGACGCCCGCTCAGCTGGCGCGGAGTGCTCGCAATGACCCGACACGGAAGGCCGCCAATCATCTGAGGTCATCTTCGGCCGACGCGCGGACACCATCAGCGGACCGCGACGACGTCCGTCCGCGCTGCCAGATCCCCGGGCGACAGCAGGAACCCCGCACCCCATGCGCAATGCATGGTCGCGTAAACGGCTGGCAGCGCGAGAGTTGATCGGGCGGGCAGGCCACGGCCGGTGACCGCCGAACCTGCCAACAGCGCAGCCAGGTAGCCCGCCGGCAGCAACAGCCCAGCGGTCAACTCGCGCCGGTGAGTGGCCAATCCGATCACACCCAACACAGTTGAACCGGCCAGTGCCGCCACCAACGTGGGCGGCGCCAGGTAGCGCGCGCTCACTGTCTCCGGGTGTCTCCGCATCAGTTCGCGTCGCCATCGGCCGTAGAAGAAGTATTGGCGGGCCAGCGCCGAGAGCGAGTGGCGGGGACGGTAGCTGACCCGCAGCGACGGGGTGAACCAGATGGCTCCGCCATTGCGCCGAATCCGGTGATTCAGCTCCCAGTCCTCGGCCCGCAGCATCGTCTCGTCATAACCGCCGACCCCCTCGACCGCACTGCGACGGAACGTCCCCAGGTAGACGGTCAGCGCTGGACCAGCACCGCCACCGGTGTGGAAGGTGGCGTTGCCGACACCCAACCGGGTGGTCATCGCCCGAGCCACCGTCCGCTCGAAGTCAGTCTCCCCCTCCGCCGCCATGATTCCACCGACATTGTCCGCGCCGCTGCCGAGCAGTTCGGCCACGGCCGCCGAGACGTAGTCCGGCGGGATCATGGCGTGGCCGTCGACTCGAACCAAGATGTCGTGATCGGCCCTCGAGATGGCAAGGTTCAATCCCGGCGCGATCAGTCCCGTCGGGTTGTCCACCACCAGGATTCGCGGATCCGCGGCCGCCATCTCGTCCGCGATCTGCCGAGTGTGATCGCGGCACGGTCCGACCGCAATCACTATCTGCAGTTCGCCGGAGTAGTCCTGCGCCCGGATATGGGCGACGACATCCGCCAGATGGCGCTCCTCATCCAGCACTGTCAGGAAGACGCTGACAGGCGGTTTGGCGGATTCGTGCGAACTGGCCTGGCTCATGGCAGTCCCGAACCTAGCAGCCCCGCCGACCACCGATTCCGATCCACTCCCGAATCATGGGCGTGGCACGGCAACCAGACGGCAGAGCGTCCATACAGTAGTGGGGCCGCATCGATGTCGGGAGGTGACCGTGGCGGAAGAGGATCGCCCCGCGGCCCGACGACGGCCCAGGCTGCCACGTCTTCACCGCCCGTCCCGCCCGATGACCATCGTGGCCGGACTGGCTTCGGCGGCCGTGCTGTTGGCCAGCGGAGCTGGCTACGCCACCGCGCAACACTATGGCGGCCAAATCAACCACCTCGATGCGTTTGCCGGATTGTCGGATAGACCCGCCGATGACGGTGCCACAAACATTCTGGTCGTCGGCTCGGACGACCGATCTGGGTTGACTGACGACCAGAAGGCGGAGCTCAGCGTGGGCTTCGACGATGTCGGCAGAAACACAGACTCGATGATGCTGGTGCATCTCGGGAGCGATGGCTCTGTCGGTGTGGTGAGCATCCCGCGGGATTCCTACGTTGAGATCCCCGGATACAGCGACGCCGACGGTGTCCGCCACGACGCGACCAAACAAAAGATCAACGCCGCGTACGCGATGGGCGGTGCCCCGCTGATGGTGGCCACCGTCGAACATGCCACCGGCGTCCGGATCGACCACTACGCGGAGCTGAACTTCGCTGGCTTCGTCGACATCGTGTCCGCCCTCGGTGGGGTGGACGTGTGCGCACCGACGGCTTTGAAGGACACCAATTCCGGACTCGACATCCCGCCCGGTCGCCAGACCCTGGACGGTCGGGCCGGGCTGGCCTACGTGCGGGCCCGGTACTTCGACCCGACGTCCGATATCGGCCGAATGAAGCGCCAGCAGGCCTTCCTCGGCTCGCTGTTCTCGAAGGCCGTCAGTCCCGGCGTCGTGCTGGATCCAGGCAAGTTCAACCGATTCCTGGAATCGGTGCTCCGCAGCATCACCACCGACCCGGGGCTCGACACCGGCGCTCTGATGGCGCTGGCCCAGCGCGCGCGGGCTACCTCCCCAAGCAGCGTCACGTTCCAAACCGTGCCGATCACCGGTGGCGAGAACGTCGATGGGGTCGGCGCGGTTGTGGCCTGGGACAAGCCCAAGGCCGACTGGTTGTTCTCGCAGTTGCGCACCGAAGGGGCGCTCGGTGATCAACCGGCCGCCCCGGCCGCTCCGGTGGTGGAGCGCGCACCCGCCGATATCGAGGTACAGGTCTACAACGGGTCAGGTGAGGTGGGCAGCGGAAGTACCGCAGTAGCGGACCTCACCGCCGCGGGCTACAACGTGCAGGGAACGGCACAGCCAGCCGACGGAGACGTGGTCGCAGGCACAGTCATCGAGTATGACCCGAGCTACGACATCTCGCTACGCACCCTGCAGGCATCCCTGCCCGGCGCCACGACCAAGGCGATGCCGGGCATCGGCGGGGTCTTCCGGGTTGTCGTCGGATCCACCTACGCAGGCGTCACGCCAGTGACCGTCGCACCCCCGACGGTGCCGGCGTCGGAGTCTCCCGACCCAGATGTCGCTCCCACTCTCGGTCCGCGACCACACACCGCCGCCGACAACATCTGCGAGTGACCCGCTCCCGCCTTGCACCTCCGCCCGCCATCAGCCCAGCAATTGGCGAGCCATCACCAGCCGCTGGATCTGGTTCGTGCCCTCGTAGATCTGGGTGATCTTGGCATCCCGCAGGAACCGCTCGACCGGGTAGTCCTTGACATAGCCGTAGCCACCCAGCACCTGGACGCAGTCGACCGTGACCTTCATCGCGGTATCG
>JAUPKM010000486.1 GCA_030837445.1 Actinomycetota bacterium | reverse complement strand
GATCCGCAACTGCATCCGGCCAACCACCCGGCGCTCGAACCAGATCGTGAACAACACGATCAGCACGAGAAGTACGAACAGCCCCAGTACCTTGACGATCGAGAGCCAGATCGGGTCGTTGCCGAAACTCTCCAGCGTGACGGTTCCGTTCACTGAGCACCTCCGGCGGACACTCGCACGGTCGCGCCGGCGGTAACCCGCAGCGCCTGATGGACTTGGCTGCCCTGCGAGTTGGTGGGCAGCCACACGGTCTGGTCCGGCATCTCAGTCAACCGCACTGGCAGCATGATCGAACCGGCATCGGTGGCGACGGTGACGTCGTCGCCGTCGGCCACCGCGAGCGACTCGGCCATCTCCGGCGAGATACGTGCCACCACCGGTCTGCGGGTGGCCTCCAGATACGGCTCACCCACCTGCATCACACCGAGGTCCAGCAGGTGACGCCAGGTGGCCAGCACAGCCTCCCCCGCCACGACAGTGACCGGTTTCGGCTCCCGCGGCCGGAATTCGGACCTGTCCTCGTTCCAGTCGCCCAGCGCTGCGGCTTCCCGCGCAAACGCGACCGTATCCCCGACCCCGATCGGCGCACCCACCTCGCGGGCCACCATCGCCAGCACCTCCCCGTCGGTGAAACCGACAGCGTCGCGGAACACCCGGGGGAAGGTACGAACCCGCCCCTCCCAGTCAAGGTAGGAACCGGCCCGCTCAGTGTCGACCTTCACCGGCAACACCACATCGGCAGAAGCGCTGACATCACTGAGGTGAGTCGTGAGCTGCAAGACGAAACCGACCGCGTCGACACCCGCCAGGAAATCGGCCGGGTCCGTGAAGTCGTTCGCCTGTAGCCCGGCCAGCAGCAGCGCCTCGATCGGCAATCGCTCCTCGTCCGCGGCCTCGCCCGCCTCGTCGGCGTCGGCGTCTGGTTGGTCTGCCTCGGCTGCGCGCTCGGCCAAGAGCTGCCGCTGGTCGGCCAGCACGGCCAGGATCGCGGTCAGATCGCGGCCGGGCACTGCCGGCAAGGCATCGGCGGCCAACCCCCAGGCGGCCGCCACCTCTGCCCGGGCACCGGCATCGGCTAGCGGCCGACCACCGGGCAGTACCCCCGCCAGCGCACCAGCTTCCAGCGCCCCGCGCTCACCCGCGCGACGGGGGACCCAGGCCAATGCCGCCCCGGTCTGTCCCGCCAGCGCCAGCGCCGCCGTCAGACCGCCGGGCACACTTCCCAGCCTTTCGCCGACCAGAATGACGGCCCCCGGGCTGCGCAACAGTTCCGCGATCGCGCCGGACTGCGTCGAATCAGCCAGCGCCGCCAGCGCCAACGGTTCGTCCCCTGGAATGGTCGGGATGAGAGTGGCCGAAGTCTTCTCGAACCCCGGACTCTGCCACGGAGCTATCGCCACCACCTTGGTGCTGCCCTTGTCCACGGCCTTGCGCAGCCGCAGGAAGATGATCGGCGCCTCCTCCTCGGGCTCCAACCCGACGAGCACTACCACCGGGGCGTTGCTCAGCGCTGCGTAGTCGGTGCCGACACCGGTCCCTGCAACGACCGCGGCCAGGAAGTCCCGTTCCTCGGTGGAGGCCGGCCGCGCCCGGAAGTCGAGGTCATCGCTGCCGAGCACCACCCGGCTGAACTTGGCGTAGGCGTAGGCGTCCTCACGACACAGCCGGCCACCCGTCAGGGTTGCCGCGTGTCCCCGGGCTGCGGCCAGGCCCGCCGCGGCCGCGCTGATCGCCTCGGGCCATGACGCCGGCACCAGCCCACCGTTCTCGTCTCGCAGCAGCGGTGTGCGCAGCCGGTCGTGGCTGAGGTAGGGGAACGCGAATCGACCCTTGTCGCAGTTCCATTCCTCGTTCACTGCCGGATCGTCGCCCGCGAGTCGTCGCATCACGGTTCCGTGCCGGGAATCGGTGCGCATCGCGCAGCCTGCCGCGCAGTGCTCACAGGCAGTCGGGGTGCTGACCAGATCAAATGGCCGGGAACGGAACCGGTAACCGGCGCTGGTGAGCGCCCCGACCGGGCAGATTTGCACGGTGTTACCGGAGAAGTAGGAGTCAAAAGGCTGATCGGAGGCGGTGCCGACCTGTTGTTTGGCACCTCGTTCGAGGAGGCCGATGAAGGCATCCCCGGCGATCTCATCGGCGAATCGGGTGCAGCGGGCACAGGAGACGCAACGCTCCCGATCGAGCAGCACCTGGGCGCTGACGTTTATCGGCTTCGGGAAGGTTCGCTTGCGACCGTTGAACCGGGAGGTGCTGCGGCCGGCGGTCATCGACTGGTTCTGCAGCGGGCACTCACCGCCCTTGTCGCAGACGGGGCAGTCGAGTGGGTGGTTGATGAGCAGGAACTCCATCACCCCGCGCTGGGCGACGTCTGCCACCACGCTTGTGAGTTGGGTGTGCACGACCATGCCGTCGGTCAGCGGAATGGCGCAGGCCGGTTGCGGTTTGGGCATCCCGTCGATCTCGATCAGGCACATCCGGCAGGCGGCCACTGGGTCCAGCAACGGGTGGTCGCAGAACCGTGGGATCTCGATCCCGATTTGCTCCGCGGCCCGGATGATCAGCGTGCCTTTCGGCACGACCACTGAGATGTCGTCGATAGTGGCCGTGATGTGCCCGGATGGGACGACCGTGCCGGGCGCCTCGGACGTCGTGGTCATCGTGCCTCCGCAGGTGTGAACACGGTCGCCGCGACGGGGTCGAACAATTCGTCGGCGGGAGTGTGGGTGCCGGCGACGAACTCATCGGAGAAGTACTTCATCGCAGCCGGGTAAGGGGTGGCGGCCGCATCTCCGAGGGCACAGAAGGAGCGCCCAAGGATCTGCGCGCACAACTCCTGCAGCAGGTCCAACTCGTCGGCGGTGCCGGTTCCGGCCTGGAACCGATGCAGCACCTCGTTGATCCAGTAGGTGCCCTCCCGGCAGGGGGTGCACTTGCCGCAGGACTCGTGCTTGTAGAAGTCCAACCAGCCGGTGATGGCCCGGACCACCGAAGTGGTCTCGTCGAAAAGCATCGGGGTGCCGGTGCCCAACATCGAACCGGCGGCCGCGATGTCCTCGTAGGTCATCGGCAGGTCGAGGTGCTCGGTTGTGAGCATCGGCACCGAGGAGCCGCCCGGCAACCAGAATTTGAGCTGGTGGTCGTTCCGCATGCCACCGGCGTACTCCAACAGTTCACGCATCGTGATCCCGAGCGGCGCCTCGTAGATGCCGGGGTTGTTCACGTGGCCGGAGACGGCGAAAAGCTTGAATCCGGGGGACTTCTCGGTGCCGAACTCACGGAACCAGTCCGCACCGTTGCCAATGATGTACGGCACGTTGGAGATGGTTTCGACATTGTTGACCACGGTCGGCGACGCGTACAATCCCGCGACCGCAGGGAACGGCGGTTTCAGCCGCGGCTGCCCACGTCGGCCCTCCAACGAGTCCAGCAGCGCCGTCTCCTCGCCGCAGATATAGGCACCTGCACCGGCGTGAACCACCACCTCGCAGTCGAAACCACTACCGAGGATGTCCTTGCCGAGGTAGCCTGCCGCGTAGGCCTGCCGGACGGCCTCGGCCATCCGACGGATGACCTGCGGAACCTCTCCGCGGATATAGATGAAGGCGTGGTTCGAGCGGATCGCATAGCAGGTGATCGCGATGCCCTCGATCAGTGCCTGCGGATTCGCCAGCATCAGCGGGATGTCCTTGCAGGCACCTGGCTCGCTCTCGTCGGCGTTCACCACCAGGTAGTGCGGATTGCCATCCCCCTGCGGCACGAACGACCACTTCAGCCCGGTCGGGAAGCCGGCGCCGCCACGGCCACGAAGCCCGGACTCCTTCATCGTGGCGATGATCTCGTCAGGCGCCTGGGCGAGCGCTTTGGGCAATGTCTGATACCCGCCGAGCGAACGGTAGGTGTCGACGGTCCAATAGCCGGGAACATCCCAATGCTCGGTCAGTACCGGGGTCAGGCCCATCTCAGTTGCCTCCCTCGGGGCGGGGCGCAGTCATGCCCCGTTCCTTCGCCGCACGCAGGCCCGCCAACATCTTGTCGTCCACCGACGGTGCGGCCGCAAGGCCGTCGTCGAAGCCGGCCAGTGTCCGCTCGGTGTCGCGGAAACTGCGGATCGCCGGACCACGAGTGGCGTGCACCTCGCCACCGTCGCGCAGAGTGTCGAGGATCTCCCGGATCGACGCGGGTGTCTGGTCGTCCAGGAACTCCCAGTTCGCGGTCACGACGGGAGCGTGGGTGCAGGCGGCCTGACACTCAATCCGTTCCAGCGAGAACTTGCCGTCCGGGGTCCGCTCGTCATTGCCGATCCCGAGATCCTCGCTGACCGCCCGGTAGACGTCATCGCCGCCGAGGATCGCGCACATCGGGTTGACACACACCCCGATGTGGTACTCACCGACGTCGTGGCGCTTGTACATCGTGTAGAACGTCGACACCGCCGCGACATCGGCGGCCGTCAGGCCGACCTCCTCGGCGCACATCCGGATTCCTTCCGGGCTGACGTGGCCTTCCTCCGCCTGCACCAGATGCAGCATCGGAAGCAACGCCGAACGTGGATCCGGGTAGCGCGCGATGATCCCGCGCAGCTGCTCGCGGGTGGCGTCGGTGAGGGCCATCTCGTCCTTTCTGCTCGACCGCGTCAGCGGTCGACTCCGCCGAAAACAGGGTCGATGCTGGCAATGGAGGCGATCAGATCGGAGAGCATCCCGCCCTCGGCCATCGGAGCCACGGCCTGCAGGTTGGTGAAGGACGGGTCCCGGAAGTGGACCCGGTAGGGCCGGGTGCCGCCGTCGCTCACCACGTGTGCGCCCAGTTCGCCCCGCGGCGACTCTACCGCTGAGTAGACCTGGCCGGCCGGCACCCGGAAACCTTCGGTGACAAGTTTGAAGTGGTGGATCAAGGCCTCCATCGAGGTCCCCATGATCTCCCGGATGTGCTCCAGCGAGTTCCCCCAGCCGTCGCCGCCGAGCGCCAGTTGGGCGGGCCAGGCGATTCGCTTGTCGGCCACCATCACCGGTCCCGGTTTCAACCGGTCCAGGCACTGCTCGATGATGTTCAGCGACTGCACCATCTCGTCCAGCCGGATCAGGAACCGGCCGTAGGCGTCACAGGTGTCCCTCGTCGCCACCTCGAACTCGTAGTTCTCGTAGCCGCAGTAGGGCGCCTCTTTGCGCAGATCCCAAGGCAACCCGGTGGAACGCAATACCGGACCGGTGATCCCGAGCGCCGCGCAGCCGGTGAGGTCCAGGTAGCCGATGCCCTGGGTCCGTTCGACCCAGATCCCGTTCCCCACAAGCATGTCGGTGGTCTCCTTGAAGCCCACCCGCATCTTCTTCACCGCATCGCCGATCAGCTTGTCGGCTCCGTCCGGCAGGTCTGCGGCAACCCCGCCGGGGCGGATGTAGGCATGGTTCATCCGAAGGCCGGTGATGGCCTCGAACAGGTCGAGCACCGCGTTGCGGTCGCGGAACCCCCAGATCATCGGGGTCAGCGCGCCCAGTTCCAGCGCTCCCGTGGCGAGCGCGACACCGTGCGAGGAGATCCGATTGAGTTCCATCATCAACACTCGGATGGTGGTGGCCCGTTCCGGGACATCGTCGGTGATACCGAGCAACCGTTCGACCCCGAGGCAGTAGGCGGTCTCGTTGAAGATCGGCGAGAGGTAATCCATCCGGGTCACGAAGGTGGTGCCCTGGGTCCAACTGCGGAATTCGAGGTTCTTCTCGATCCCGGTGTGCAGGTAGCCGATGGCGGCCCGGCACTCGGTGACAGTCTCGCCGTCAAGGTCCAGCACGAACCGACCAACCCCATGGGTGGAGGGGTGCTGCGGACCCATGTTGACTATCAGCCGTTCCTGCTCACCCTCCGCCGGCGGGATGATGGTCTCCCAGTCCTCCCCCGTCACGGTGAAGACCCGCCCCTCGGTGGTCACATAGGAGCCGTCGATCACCTCCTCCCCGTGCGCTGCGTACTCCTGGGCATCGGTCAACACCTCCTCGTTGATGGTGGCGGCCGAGGCGGCGTCCTGCTCGGTGGGGGTCTCGGACATCTAGGAGTACTCCCTACGCTCATCCGGCGGCGGGGTGGAGGCGCCCTTGTATTCGACGTGGATCCCGCCCAGCGGGTAGTCCTTGCGCTGTGGGTGACCGACCCAGTCGTCGGGCATCAGAATGCGGGTCAGACCGGGATGACCGTCGAAGATGATTCCGAACATGTCGTAGGTCTCGCGCTCGTGCCAGTCATTGGTCGGGTAGGTGGTCACGATCGTCGGGAGATGCGGATCGGTATCGGGACAGGTCGTCTCCAGCCGCAGCATCCGACCGCCATGGGTCATCGACCGGAAGTGGTAGACCGCGTGCAATTCCCGACCCGCGTCGCCGGGCCAGTGGACTCCGGACACGCCCATGCACGTTTCAAACCGCAGTTCCGGATCGTCCCTGAGGGACTTGACCACTGCCACCAGTTGTTCCCGGGCGACATGGAAGGTCAACTCACCGAACGCCACGACGACCTTCTCGACCGCCGCGTCATAGTCGTCACCGAGCAGCGAGGCCAACCGGTCCGCGGCGTCATCGAACCAACCGCCATACGGCCTGGAGCTGGCACCGGGCAGCACCACCGGCGACACCAACCCGCCATACCCGGAGACGTCGGGGCTACCGGACACCCCGAAGGCGCCGACGCGAGTTTCAACCACCTCCAGCGGGATTGCTGCCACGCCCTCGGGCGGCGCAACCGTGTCCGGAACGTCGCTCACCGCAACAGCCCCTTCATCTCGGAGGTGGGCGTCGACAGCAGCGCTTCCCGCTCCTGTTGGCTGATCTCCAACTCGCGGTCAGGGCCGATCTTGATGTCCTGCACCTTGGTATGCAGTTTGAGGATGGCGTCCATCAGCTGCTCCGGTCGGGGCGGACAACCAGGGAGGTAGATGTCCACGGGCACGATGTGGTCGACTCCCTGCACGATCGCGTAGTTGTTGAACATCCCGCCGCTGGAGGCACAGGCCCCCATCGAGATCACCCATTTCGGGTTCGGCATCTGGTCGTAGACCTGCCGCAGGATTGGCGCCATCTTCTGACTCACGCGGCCGGCGACGATCATCAGGTCCGCCTGCCGAGGCGACGGTCGGAAGACCTCCATTCCGAATCGACCGAGGTCGTAGTTCGCGCCACCGGTCGACATCATCTCGATCGCGCAACAGGCGAGGCCGAACGTGACCGTCCACATCGAGGTCTTGCGTGCGTAACCCGCCACACCCTCCACAGTGGTGAGCAGGAAGCCACTGGGGAGCTTCTCTTCCAGACCCATATGTGCCCCTAGTCCCATTCCAGCCCGCGACGACGCCACACGAACAGGTAGGCGACCAGCAGGGTGATGATGAACAGGATCATCTCGACCAACCCGAAGAGGCCCAGCGCGTCGAAGGTCAGGGCCCACGGATAGAGGAAGACGATCTCGATGTCGAAGATGATGAAGAGCATCGCGGTCAGGTAGTACTTGATCGGGAAGCGGCCGCCGCCGACCGGCT
>JAUPKM010000485.1 GCA_030837445.1 Actinomycetota bacterium | reverse complement strand
TTCAGGTCCTGCGGGGACGGGTGCGGCTCGTGGACGATGCGCAGTCGCAGGACGGCGGGGAGGGCGACATCCTCGTGATCCCCACCACCCGTCACCGGCTCGAGGCGATCGAGGACGCGGTGGTCGTACTCACCGTTGCGCGGGCGGAGTAGCGGGTGTCAGCGGCATACCGGCCGCATGGAAGCCACCAGGCCTGCAAGATGCGCTATCCGTATGTTGACTCAATGTAAGGGCCAACGCAGCAAATTGGCACCATTCACTGCCACTCGACGGACCGAAAGTGGTTGCGCTGCAACAACTTTCGCAAGTGGGTCGCCGGGGGCTCGAACCCCGAACCTACGGATTAAAAGCCTTCCCGATCACGCCGCAGAGGGCCGAGTATCAAGCGATTGCACCGGATTCCGGACCACTCGGACCTTCCCAGACCCACCTGGGCGCGTCAAGAAAGGGCCACCGCCCCGGGCATGAAAGGGCCATGTAAGGGCCAGAGCCGATGGTTCGGTGCGCACAAGGCTCACGCCGACAGGTACTCGTGCAGTGCCTCGCGGACGATCTCACTTGACGTCTTGTGATCGGCCTTGGCTCGGCGCTCCAGGGCAGCATGCAACTCGGGGTCCAGCCGTGCCTGGACCGCCTTGGCAGGGCCGCTGCCCAGAGCGGGGCGGCCCCTGCCGACGTGACGAAGCTGATCGTCGCCGTAGCCACGCTCGGCCTCGTCGGCCATCCGCTCGACGTCGGCCTGGGTGATCGGCTGACCACCGGAGACGCCGAGGATCTTCTTCTTAGCCATTGCGGTGCCCTTCCAGGAGTCGCCGATACTGCTTCGTCATCCGCATCGCGTGGATCGCGAGCACGCCACCGTCGTCGAAGTGCAACGTCACGACCTCGAGCATGTTCCCCGATTGGTCCGGCCCCAGGTGAAGGCGCCGAACCGGAGGCTCGGGGTCGATGTCGTCGCTGAACATGGCATGGGTGATCGCGTGCCTGATGTCGCCAACCTCGATCCCGTGCCGTCGGGCACTGGCGTTGATGCCGACCTCGCGCACTCGAATATTGTACTACGATAATGCGAGGTGAGAAGAGGAAGTGCCTCTGAACTCTTCGACTTCACGGAGCGTGTTGGCGATCCACCGGTCGACCCAGCTCCTCGACATGACTGCTTCCTCCCAAACTCAAAAGGAGGCGGTATCAAACCTGGGGCACTTCAGTGTGTCAAGCCCACCGCATTCCACACAGACCAGACCGATCGCGCACGCAGGGTCACCAGCACCATCACCATCGAGGCTTTCGTCCAACACCGCTCCCATCCCCGCCGCCATCACCCTCCCGCAACCCCCCTACGAACTCGCTCGGGATTCCTGTCGGTTGAGTCAACACCTTGACCTGCTGCACGGGACGTGGTCTCGCGTGAGGACATCGACGTTCCTGAACTCGAACGCGATGCAGGGGCCAGCCGAAAGCTAGGTAGGACGGGCGCGGAGCCCCTAGATCTCATTACTGGACCTGCACTCGATAAGGACCTCTCCCCAAGCTCACTCCCCTGAGGTGGATCTGCATGCCCATGGCTTCGTCTCTTCCGCGCCGCACGAAGTCCCTGGGCCACGGGAGGGTCATGTAGTGCTCAGTCCGCGCACGACTGCGTGGCTCGGGGTGGGTGGCACCACGATGACGGCCGTCAGATGCCGGGCGATGGCCTGGCGGATGTCGATGACATTCGCGCCACCGCCCACCAGCACGACCCCCGCCCCTGACGATCGTGGTGCGGCCAGAAGCCGACGGACGGCGTCGGCAATGCGACCAGCCCGGTGTTCCAGGACCGCAGCGATATCGCGCGAAGTGATGCGGACAACACGCGCTGCACCCGAATCGATGTCCCTCCCCACGACAACGCTTCCTGCCCAAGCGGGTCCCAGCTGCCATCGGTCAGTGCAGACCCCATGGGCGCGGATCACATGCACGGTAAGGTCCTCGAGCACATCACGTACCCCCCACGGCAGCCGCGTTCCGACGTGGAACCCGCCGGGCTCGGCCCATGACGTCTCCACAAGGTCCGCGCCGACATCGACGATGACCTGAGGGCCAGATGTGGGCGAGGATCGCAGCGCGGCCACAGGAGCCGCCAAAGTCACGACGCGGCGGGCACGCAGTCCGCTCGCCGCAGCCTCCACAAGCTCCGACTCCTCAGCCTCGGAGGCACTGACAGGCATCGACAACGCCACCTCGCGAGCCCGCCCGACCGCACGCCTGAGATGCGCTCGCAGTAGCCGCGGATCAGCCACCGCCCCGCGACGAACGACCCCCTGGCGACCCCAAGCCGACTCGCGCACCAGTCGCTCCGAGCCGAAGGAACGCAGGAAGGAGCTGCCCACATCCAACGCGATCACGTCCACGGTGCGGCTCATGGCCGCATGGCGCCACCAGCGCATCCGACGCAGGTCCTGACGTAGGGACGCAATCGCAGTCGCTCGACACCAATCCCGTGCCCACACACCTCGCACGTGCCGTACGTGCCCGCGTCCAGACGCTTGTAGGCGGCAGAGACCTCGCCAAGAATGGACTCCGTATCAGCCAACGAATGGCGCGCGGCCGCGACCACATTGCCCATGCTGTCCGAGCTGGCAGCGCCGTCTTGCACCAGCGCGTCAAGGACAAGTCGCGACGAGGCAGCCTCGGCCTCGTTGTATCGCAGCGCTTGCTCCAAGAGGACGCGTGCCTCGTCGGCATCTACTCCCGTGCCTGCTGTGCGCGTATCCATTTCACTCCTCAAAGAAGAACGCCGGCCCAAGAACTTGGACCGGCGCGGCAGTATGCCAACTAGGCGCCGGGCCCACCACGACCAAGCGGAGCGTGCTCCGCGGTCACACGAACGAGAGGCTGACGGCTGATCATGCCTGCATCCTACGTCATCCGTCGATCCCGACGGCCGACTGCTCATCGGGTCGCGGGCCAGCAGCAGCGTCGCCGCGCCGCCGACGAGGTAGACATCCGCAGTCGTGCCCCTCGCTGCGAGCTCCGCGTCGAGTGCATGCAGAAGTCAGCTGATGCCCGCTGCGTCCAGGCTCGTCATGCGCGCTGCAGGGCCGTATCGGTGATGAACACCCCGCGGATGCGGAACTGCGCCGGGGACTGCACCATCGCCCAGGCCCGGCCGTAGGCGGACGTCGACACGAACCACCACGGTCGGGCTACCCGCTCCTCAGCAAGCGCCCACGCTGGGGCGTCCCACCCGTCGCGGTCCGCGAGCCAGCACGCGAGCGCCGCGAACGCGGCATCGAGCCCCGAGTGACCGGTGGGATCGGGGGCCTCGGCCATCAAGCGGGCCGCCGCGACCACGCCGTCGCGGGCGTGAACCGACTCATAGTCGTCCAGAAACTGCAGAACCCCGAAACGCCACACGTCCTCACTCGACACAGGACCCCCCGACAGCAGGGAACGCGCCGCCACGGCGGCATCCCCAACGGCCTGGATCGACATGAGGCAAGGGTACCCGTGACCGCCGACGTCGAACGCTGCCGCGACGGGAGCGTCTGCGCACCCCGGGAGACAGCGACCACCGGCAGGTCCCAAACCGCAGGAAGCCCGGGGGGGCCGCAGGACGTCGAGGGCGCGAGTGTCTGGGAAGTCGAGCGGCCAGGTCGAGGCCGATGTGCGCCACGGACCCTGCCGATGGCGTTGCGGTAGGTGAGGGGGATGCGCCTCCTCGTTCCGGCAGGGCGGGAGCGGGCGATGAGCACGGATCGGCAGCGCCACTACGGCGAGGGCACGGTGTTCCAGCGGGCCGGCGACGGGCTGTGGGTCGCCCGGCTGGAGATCGGGCGCGGCCCGGACGGTCGACGCAGGCGCTGGCAGGCCGCCAGCCGGACCCGCCGCGGGGCGCTGGCCTCCCTGCGGGCCGCCCGGCTTGACCGCGAGCAGGGCCGCGTCCGGCGGTTCCCGTTGTGGACCGTGTCGGGGTGGCTTCAGCACTGGTTGGAGTCCATCGCCCGGCCCGCCGTGCGGCCGACGACGTGGCGTGACTACGAGACGGTCGTCCGCCGGCACCTGATCCCCGCCCTCGGGCCGATGCGACTGCCGGACCTGACAGCGGGTGATGTGCGCCGCATGCACCGCGAGGCCACCGCTTCAGTGTCGCTGGTCACGGCGCAAAGGCCCACCGGGTCCTGCGGGCGGCCCTGTCCGATGCCGTCAACGACGGGCTGGTCACCCGCAACGTCGCCGCCCGACTGCGCACGCCCAGCGCGCCCAGCACCCGTACCCCGCTGACCGCTGGTCAGGCGGCCGCGCTCCTGGCCACCACGGCCGGTGATCGGCTCGGCTCCCGGTGGGCCGAGGCCCTGCTCACCGGTGCGCGGCATGGCGAGCTCCTCGGCCTGACCTGGGACCGTGTTGACCTGTCGGGCGGGACGATCGACTTGGGGTGGCAGCTGCAGGCCCTCGGCTACCGGCACGGCTGCACCACCGTGCCCGGCGAGTCCACGTGCGGCGCGTCCCGGGCCGGCTCCTGCCCCCACCGCGAACTGGACGTCCCGCCCGGGCTTCGAGCACCTCCGGCTGCACGGACGGCTGTGCCTGACCCGACCGAAGACCTCCGCCAGCCTGCGCGTCATCCCGATCCCGCAGCACCTGGCCGGCCAGCTCGCCGCCCACCGCGACGCCACCGCGACCCGACCCAGCCCGCACGCCCTCGTGTGGTCCACGCCCACCGGGCAGCCCATCCCCGCCGACGCGGACCGCGCCGCCTGGCACGCGGCCCTGGCCCGGGCCGGCCTGCCGCCGGTCCCCCCGCACACCGCCCGCCACACCACCGCGACGCTGCTCATGGACCTCGGGATCGACGTCACCGTGATCCAGGCGATCCTCGGCCACACGGCGCCGCTCACCACCCGCGGCTACCAGCACGCCGACCTCACCATGACCCGAACCGCCCTGGCCCGGCTCGCCGACCACGTCACCTGACCGAAACCAGATGGGTACAGCAACGGGTACAGTCCCCGCAGCCGCGAACCCCGCTTCGGAGGCTTGGAACCCACTGCGCCCCAATGAGTCCCTCCATTCGCAGCCCAGCGCACCGGAGTTCCTACCGTTTCAGATGGGTACGGCAATGGGTACAGTCAGCGCCCTCAGCGGCGCACGCATGACACCGAAACCCGTTGCACTGCAACGACTATCCCGGTGGGTCGCGTCGGACTCGAACCGACAACCTGCGGATTAACAGCCTTCCCGATCACCCCGCACACAACCGAATATCAAGCGATTGCAACGGTTTCCAGCCCACCCAGACCCTCCCCGGCCCACCCAGGCCCGTCAAGAAAGGGCCACCGCCCCGAGCATGAAAGGGCCATGTAAGGGCCACCGCTGCCTCACGATCAACCCCCGTCACATTGCGGGCGATGCTGCAAGCCGGCCAGATGGCCCGTGCTGGGCGGTGCTTCATTCGACCATCGCCTGCCATTGCTTGACATCTCGCAGATCCAGCTCAACCTGGACTCCGCATCCGCCCACCGCCGCTGTCGTCGATCCCGGCGCCACTCGGCAACCCCTCGGCCAACTCGGCGAACACCCCTCTGGCCTCGTCGAAGTGCGCCAAAGCGGCAGCCTGCCCGGCCCACAGGGACAGCAGGTCTGCTCGGCCAGCGAGTGCTGCCGGCCCGCGGAACTGGCCCGTGAGCCAGTTCTGGGCAGGGAAGGGAGCGATCGTGCCGCCATCCTCGATCGTCCGGGTCGCCAGATTGGGCAGGCCGCGGGCGAGTCGTCCGCTCATGGCTCGGGTGAGGACGGTGTCGTGCGCCGCCGCCGACCGGACGGCAGCGCGGTAGGACGCAACAGCCGCCGACTGTCGGGTCACGAGGAACGCCGTGCCCACCTGCACACCCTCCGCCCCCAGCGCGAATGCGGCCGCCACACCGCGGCGGTCGGCGATTCCGCCAGCGGCGATAACGGGCACATCGACCGCGTCGACGACCTGCGGAATGAGGGCGAACGTCCCGACGAGCGAATCCTCCGGTGACCGCAGGAACGACACCCGATGCCCAGCCGCCTCGGCGCCCGACGCGACCACGGCGTCCACCTGTCCCTCGGCCAGCGCCACAGCCTCGTCGACCGTTGTCGCGGTGCCCAGCACGGCAGCACCCACCCGGTGCGCGGCTTCGACCACCTCGGGTGCAGGCACGCCGTACACGAAACTCACCACCCTCGGGCGTGCCTGGATCACGGCGTCGATCTGCTCGCTCGCATCCGGCAGGAACCGCTCCGGAACGTCCGCTGGTGGCTCCAGCCCTACCTCGGCGAACAGCGACTCCAGGGCGCTTCCACCCTCGGCGATGTCAAAGTCACCCGTCCCAGCCTCATCCCCGGTCTCCAACCACACATTGAGGGCGAACGGCCGGCCCGTGGCCCCCCTGAGTTGCTCGACCACCTGGCGGATGCGCACCCCGCCGTACCCGTACAGCCCGTACGAGCCCAAGCCACCCAGCTCGCTCACCCTCGAAGTCAGCGCGACCGACGACAACCCGCCGAACGGCCCGAGCACGATAGGCGCCTCGACGCCGAGGATCGCTGCCAGACGGCTACTCACGATGCCGACTCGCATCCCACTCGATGTGCGTCAAGCCCACCGCATTCCGCGCAGACCAGATCCATCGCGCACGCAGGGTCACCAGCACCATCACCATCGAGGCTCTCGTCCACCACCGCTCTCATCCCCGCCGCCATCACCCTCGACTTCACCACACGTTCGGGGCTACAGGGTCTGCGTCACGGTGAGCAGGACGGCGCAGTCTACCACCGCATAGAGACCGTGACGCTCATCCGGTATCGCGGTCAGGTGTCCCACCGACAGCTCGTTCGAGTCCGTTGCAGTCGTGAGGCGAACGGCACCTGCCAGCACGTGAAGAGTCGCCTCTCCGGGGCTCTCGTGCTCTGCCAGCTCATGGCCGGCGGAGAGGGCTATGAGTGTCTGGCGCAGCCTGTGGTCGTGACCGCCGAAGACCGTGTGCGCGCTGCGCCCGCTGGTGGCCGTTCGGGCGATCGTGAGGTGCTCCTCAACGAGTGCGGTGAGCGAGATGGCTTCCATCAGGTGCCTTTCGATAGTCGTGCGGGGTGAGTGCGCCGGCGTGGTGCTGGTCAGGTGACATCGACCTCGACGATGCCCTCGACGACGCGCACCGGGAAGGTGCGCACGGGATCGGTGGCAGGCAGGTTCAGCGCTGCGCCTGTGCGCAGGTCAAAGCGCGAGCCGTGCATCCAGCACTCGATCATGCAGCCGTCGACCTCGCCATCGGACAGAGGGACGGCACCGTGGGTGCACTCGTCGTGAACGGCGAAGACGGCATTGGCGGTGCGGGCCACGCAGACGCCGACGCGAGCGATGCGAAAGCCGCGGGCTGCGCCGATGTCCAGGGAATCGAGGCCGCACACCGGATGCCAAGTCATGACGCCCGACTCACCACCCGTTCCCATGCTGGCCCGTCGAGCGCGATGACAGCGGCGGGGAACAGTCCGTTCTCCTCCTTGTCGATGTGACGTCGAAGGAGGTCCTCGAGGTGGGCCACGGCCGCAAGGTCACCGTCGGTGACGCGGACGAGGGTGGCGTCGATCTCGCGATGCTCGGCGCACAACCCGTCGACGTGCTCGGTGAACTCGGCGTCGAGGCGCAGTTCAGCGAACAGGGACCTTTCCTCGCTCGTGGTGTGCGGGTTCAGGAGGGCGGCGAGGTCTCGGGCGGCGATAGCGATAGCGTCATGGACCGCCGCAGACGCGGTGCGACGTAGGGTGCCCATCGAGTTGATGATCTCGTCATGTTCCGCGGAGTAGCGGGCGATCACCGTGTTCGCCCGGCACCCGCAGTAGGAGCACATGGTTGGGCTACCGCGCCAGCCGCAGGTGCCAGGCCTCGGGTCCGCTCTGGAGGTACTCCACCGTCAAGCCCTCGGGGTATCGGCTGCGCGCCTGGTCCAGCAGGGGCAGCGGATCGTGAGGCGCGATCAGCACCATGGCCCCCCCGCCACCGAGGGAGTCCAGAGCCCCGAAGATCGCGCCGTGCCGGATGGCATGGGGGATGGTGCGCGCGTCCAGAACGGGGTCGGCGTGCGCCCCTGCGTCGGAGCAGCCGCATCCGGTGCTCACTGCGGTGACGGGAAGGGTGGTGAAGGACTCGCTCATGTGTTCCTCGCAGGGGTCGGCTGGCGTCCAGGCATGCCACATTACTACAGTATCTACTGTGTTAAATAGGGGGCCGATGCCGGCCCGTCACAGCGACGGAGACGCCGCGCTGACCCGACCGCGTGCGCGAGTGCTGGAACTGCTTCAGCAGCTGGGTTCCCCGGTGTCCGCCGAGGACGTCGCCGTGAGGTTCGGCCAGCACGTGAACACGGTCCGCCTGCACCTGGAGCACCTCGCCCAAAGCGGCCTCGCACTTCGCGAGCGCGCACCCAGCACCGGACGTGGCCGTCCGAGCTGGCATTACCGCGCCAACCCGGACCATCAGGAGCCGGATCCGCGGGTACGCGAGTACAGCGCGCTCGCCGGTGCGCTCGCGGCGCACATCGTCCATACGAGCGCGCGGCCGGAGGACGATGCTTATGCGGCCGGCCAGGAGTGGGGTCGGCAGGAGGCGAGAGAGCGTCACCTCCACGACACCTCCGGCGCGGACGCCCGCCGCTCGGTCGTGTCGATCCTGACGGAGCTCGGCTTCGCACCCGACGCCAACGAACGGCACACGACTGTGCACCTCACCAACTGTCCGCTTCTCGATGTCGCCCGCCAGTACCCCGGCGTGGTCTGTCAGGTTCACCGAGGGCTGATCGGAGGGTTGCTCGAGTCTCTGGGCGGAGACCCTGCTGACGCTGACCTGCGGCCCTTCTCCGATCCGGGGTCCTGCCGGCTCCGATTGGATGCCGCCAGGCCTGCGAGGCAGCAGTGACCGGCATCCTGGCCGATCCTGGCCGGGAGCCCGTCAGCACGCTGTCTATCCCCCACAGCAGCACCCGTCGCGCGCGCCCGCGGGTGCCGGGTCGACTGGCCCTGCTCTTGCTCGGCGGGGCGTCGATGCTCCTGGGGCTCTCGGCCGCGCTGATGCTTCTCGGACTGCCCGCCCCGATCACGACCGAGCGGCTGCTCGAGGTCCATGGGCAGCTGATGATCACCGGATTCCTGGGCACCCTGATCGCGCTGGAACGAGCGATCGCGCTGAGACAAGCGTGGGCCTACGGCGCCCCTATCGCGACGGGCGCGGGGGCACTCCTGCTCGTCACGCCCCTGCCCATGGCGGTGGGGCTGTCGGCCCAGTCCGTTGGCCTGGGCATCCTGGTTGCGATCTACGCAGCGGTCTGGCACCGGGCTGCGTCGACCGCGCTGGCGATCCAGTGGCTGGGCTCGGTCCTGGCCCTGTGCGGGAGCCTGCTGTGGCTGGCACAGGTGCCGGCCGGTGCGCTGTTCCCGTTCCTTGCCGGATTCCTCGTGCTGACGATCGCGGGGGAGCGCCTGGAGCTCGCCCATGTCGCCTCGCCCCCGCCCGGGGCCGCTCGGGCGCTCTGGGTCATCTCCGTGACGGTCGCCCTCACCAGCGCTGGAGCGCTCCTGTGGTCGACCCCGGGCAGTGAGCTGTTCGGCGCGTCACTGCTGGCAACAGTCCTATGGCTCCTGCGCTATGACGTGGCCACGCGCACGATCCGATCCGTGGGGCTGCCGCGCTACACCGCGGTCAACCTCCTCCTAGGCATGGCGTGGCTCGCCGTCGCGGGCCTGACGTGGCTCACGCTCGGCCCTCAATTCGACGGCCCGGGCTACGACGTCGTCGTGCATGCGATCGGCCTGGGCTTCGCCATGTCCATGGTGCTCGCGCACGCGCCGATCATCCTGCCGGCGGTACTCATCCGTCCGCTTCCCTACCGCCCGGTGCTCTACCTGGCAACGGTCGCGCTGCAGGCGTCCTTGCTCCTGCGGGTGGCCGGTGACGTCCGCGAGTCGGGCTGGGCCTGGCAGGCCGGTGGGGCCGGCAACGTCGCCGCGCTCCTGGTCTTCGTCGTGATCGCCGCCGTCCTGGTGATCCGTCGATGAGCCGTTCCACCTGGCACATTCGCACCTCGGCTGTCGTGCTGGCCTGGCTGGCTGCCGCCGGAGTCGCCGCCGCGCTGCACCGCCAGCTGCCGGCAGCCACCTGGCTCATGGTGCACCTGCTGGTGCTGGGCGCGGTGACGACCGCTCTGCTCGTGTGGAGTTGGCACTTCAGTGTCGCCGTCCTGCGCGCGCCGCAGCCACCCACCCGCCGGGGCGAGGCGGTCCGGATCATCACAGCCAACATCGGGGCGCTCGCGGTCGTCGTCGGAGTGCTGGTGAACGCCTCCGCCATCACCGCAATCGGAGCCCTAGCCGTGGCTGGCGCCGTCATGGCGCATGTCGGGGCACTGGTGATCCGGCTCCGCCGGGCGCTTCCGAGCCGGTTCGCCTTCACGGTCCGCGCCTACGTTGCTGCGGGACTGCTGCTGATGCCGGGCATCGCGCTGGGCGTCCTGATGGCCCGGGGATCCTGGGACGCCACCACCTACTCGCATCTGCTCCTCGGCCATGTCACGGTCAACCTCCTGGGCTGGGTCGGGCTGCCGATCCTCGGCACGCTCGTCACCCTCTGGCCGACGATGCTGCACACCCGCCTGGCGCCGGATGCCGAGCGAAAGGCTCGCATTGCCCTTCCCGTGCTCATCGGCGGCACCCTCGTCACCACGACGGGCGCGTTGACCGGACGGGGCCTCCTGGCTGCGGCAGGCATCGCCGGCTACCTCATCGGCATCGGACTGACCATCGGACCCATGGTGACCGAGATGCGGCAGCGTCCCCCGGCGGTCTTCGCGTCGTGGTCGGCCCTGGCCGGTGTCATCTGGCTGTCCGGGACGCTCCTCGCCTTCGGCGTCGCCCTGGTCAGCGGATCAGCCGACGATCTCAGTCGCCTCGCCGGGCAACTGGTCGCCGCCGCCCTGATCGGCGGAGTGCTGCAGGTGCTGCTCGGCTCGCTGAGCTACCTCGTCCCCGTGATGGTGGGCGGGGGCCCCACAGCGATGCGGCGGCGCAACGCCCGCGTCAACCGGACGACCGCTCCCCGCCTGGTGATGCTGAACACGGCCCTGGCCGTCTGCGTCCTGCCCTCCCCCAGCGCCGTCCGAGTCCTGGCCTCCACTCTCGTGCTCGTCGCCGTCGGGTGGACCCTCCTCCTCATCGCCGACTGCCTGCGACCGTCGCCTGCCAGCACCACGTCAACGACCGCTGTCGCCAGTCGCGTGCCCGGACCCGCGCTCCACCAGAGCGGTGGAGCAGTGGTCGCCCTCGCCATCGTCCTACTGGCGGTGGTCGGGGGCGTTGCCTACGATCCAGCAGCCGTCGGCGAGGGAACAGTGTCGGCTGCTCCCGCATCCGCTGGGGTCACTCCGACCGGCGAGGCAACCGCGGTGACCGTCACGATCGAGGGGATGCGCTTCACCCCTCAACGGATCCAGGTACCAGCGGGCAACACCTTGACCGTGACGGTCGTGAACAGTGGGGACGACGTTCACGACCTCGTGCTGGAGACCGGCCAGCGCACGCCTCGGCTGGCGCCCGGAGAGAACGCGACGATCGACGTCGGCATCGTCGGCAGGGCCCTGGACGGCTGGTGCTCGGTCGCAGGGCACCGTCAGATGGGGATGGTGCTCGGCATCGAGGCCATCGGCGGCGCCGACGAGGCGCTTGTCGCTGCCGCGCAGGCGGCGGCCGGGCACGAAGGCCACGACGTCACACCCGTCGACAAGCCCATCACCGCGGAGCAGATCGACCTGATGGCCGAGCCCGGGCCGGACGCGGCGGTCTACGACGCGCGCCTGACCCCCGCACCAGCCACCCGCGAGCACCGGGTGCGCCTGGTGGTGACCGAGGTCGAGGCCGAGGTCGCCCCCGGTGTCCGCCAGACGAGGTGGACGTTCGGCGGCACCGCTCCCGGGCCAGTCCTGCGCGGCAAGGTCGGCGACAACTTCATCGTCACGCTCGTGAACGACGGCAGCATCGGTCACTCCATCGACTTCCACGCCGGCGCGCTCGCGCCCGACGGACCCATGCGCACGATCGCCCCGGGCGAGACCCTCGAATACCGGTTCACGGCGACCCGGGCTGGGATCTGGATGTACCACTGCTCGACCATGCCCATGTCGATGCACATCGCCAACGGCATGTTCGGCGCCGTCATCATCGACCCACTGGAACTCGCGCCCGTCGACCGGGAGTTCGTGCTCGTCCAATCGGAGTCCTACCTCGGTACGGCAGGGGGAACAGCGTCCGCGGAGAAGATCGCGTCGGGCCAGCACGACCTGGTCACGTTCAACGGCTATCCGATGCAGTACGACCACGAACCGCTGCAGGCCACCGTCGGCGACCGCGTCCGCATCTGGGTCCTCGCTGCCGGGCCCAACGTCGGGTCGTCCTTCCATGTCGTCGGGGGCCAGTTCGACACCGTCTACCGGGAAGGGGCCTTCGAGCTGCTCCCCGGCACGGGTGGCTCGCAGGTGCTCGGGCTGTTCCCCGCGCAGGGAGGTTTTGTCGAGCTCATCCTCCCCGAAGCCGGGACGTACCCCTTCGTCTCACACGTCATGTCCGATGCCGAGAAGGGAGCCCACGGCCTCCTGCGCGTCAATGAGGCGGGCTGAACGGTCGCGGGGCCGTTGCCCGCCTGACGATCTGGGCAGCCAAAGCCAACGTCCGATCCCGCCATCTCGAATCAGCGCCACTCTCGAGACCGAGCAAGGAAGCAGGTACCCCAATGATGGACTTGGGCCACATCCACAAGGCATTGATGGAGACCCATCGGGAGGCGCTTGCGGATCCGCGCAACTCCGCCGAAGGCCTGGACTTCGCCTCCTGCCCGCCCCACCGGCAACACCTCGCCACCCTCGCTGCGGGCGCAGCTGCTGACGGCATGAGCGCAGACGGCTGGCAGTCCGCGATCCTGGAAGGCCTCGGCCCCGAGGCCGGGCCCCTGCTGGAGTCTGCGGAGAGCTGCATGCGCGAATCCGGGTTGTGGCCCTGGCCGTCCTGACCGCGCATGTGCGCCAAGAGCGACGTGAGGCGTTCAGGTTCTAGTGCCACGCACTACCTTGGCGTTCAGTCGGACGAGGCAACGTCCCTCTTCGTTGGTGATCACGGCCACGATGCCGAACGGCATGACCGCCCAGACCCACGCGGACACGGACGCGGACGCGTTGAGGGCCGCAAGGCGTCGCCAACCCCCGGGCGCGTCTTTGCTCAACTCGACTGCCAATGCGTCACACGCTGAAGCTTGATCGCGTCAACCAAGTAGACGCCCGCACGGCTGAGAGCAATGCCAAGAAGGCGCGCTCGACTGCAAGACAACGTCAACGAAGGAAAGGGTCAGACAGGAGCGAGAATGCTGACAAACTAGACACCACGAGGGCCATCGAGAGACCCCTCAAACCGTCGTAAAGTCGTTGCAGCGCAACGCATTCGGGTATGTGGGTCTGTGGAGGTTCGGGTGATGCTTGACGGAGTGGCTTCGGGTGATGCTTGACACTTCCTGGATCGATTGTTGCCTGTCTGTCGCCTAGCTGGCGACGGATGCCCTCTTCTTCCTCACCTCCTTGGCGTTGTCGCGCAGGGCGGTCTTGAGGAGTTCGTTGCCGTCCCAGATGTGCAGGAGCTCGGGGCCGACGTGGATGTCGACGGTGCGGCCGGCACGGTGCCTGCCGACGGAGATCTGCTGCCACGCCACGCAGATGACCCCGACCGCGGAGACGCGTCGGGCGATCCAGTCGTCGCCGGACCGGTCGACCTGGTCGAGGGCGGTGGCGTCGGCGGGGCGTTCCTCGGCCCGGGCGGCGTGGAACCGGGACGCCGGGGTGGCCATGTCCAGCGACTCATGCGGGCGGGCGTAGTTGTAGTCGTGGACCCACGCATCCAGCTGCCGCTGGGCGTCAGCCTGGCTGGCGAACACCTTCCCCATCAGGAACTGCTCGCGCAGCGTGCGATGCCAGCGCTCGATCTTCCCCGTCGTGGTAGGCGACCGTGGCGCGGTCAGCAGGTGGTCGATGCCGTTCTCCCGGCAGATCCGGTCGAACAGGACCTCGACCTTGCCGCGGCCGAAACGCCCGGTGAACACCTTCCCGTTGTCGGTCAGCAGCTCCTGGGGAACCCCATGCGTGCGCAGGGAGGCCGCGAAGTGGTTGCAGACACTGCGCGAATTCGCCCGGACCATCAGCCCCGCGCAGACGATGAACCGCGAGTGGTCGTCGATCCCGGTCAGGGCCTTCAGCTCGGTGCCATCGGCCAGCAGGATCCCGCCGACCACGTCCATCTGCCACAACTCCATCGGCGTGCCTCGCTCCCACCGCTTGAACTTGCGATCCCGCTTGCGGCGCGCCGTCGGGTCGATCTGGGAGTGCCGCTTGAGCAACCGGTAGATCCCCGACCGGCTCGGCAGCGGGTCGATGCCCTCGCGGCCCAGCTCGTGCAGCAGCCTCCGTGGACCCCAGTCCGGATTGATCCGCCGCATCTCCAGCACCACCGCCTCGACCTCGGCGGGCATCTGGTGCGCGCACCCCCTAGGACGATGGGACCGGTCCGCCAGCGCGGCCAGGCCGCCCTTCTCATACCGGGCCAGCCACGCATGAACCGTCTGGCGCGACACGTTGAACCGTCGCGCCACCTCCACGACCGACTCGCCATCGTGGATCACGAACGACACCGCCTGATACCTCTGCTCCATGACACTCAGCTCCACCAACATGGCAGGAGTGTCAAGCATCAGCCGGAGCCACCGTCACCCATCAGCCGAAGCCGCGTCAAGGATCAGGCGGAGCCAAACCGTCAAGCATCAGGCGAAGCCGAACATTTTGGAAGTGGGTCGCCGGGTGTGCTGTTCCAGGACATATTTATCGCATGTCCCGCGACATGCTTATCGCTTGAGGGGCTGAGTCCGGGCAGCGTTGCCGGGCATGTCGAAGCATCGGGTCATCGTGGAAGCGGTCCTGTCCGGCAAGTCCCAGCGCGAGGTCGCGCGGCTCTACGGGATCTCGCAGCCGCGGGTGAGCCAGCTCGTGGCAGCGTGGCGTGCGGGTGGCTGGGACGCGCTGGAGCCGAAGTCGCGGCGGCCACGGTCGAGCCCGAACGCGACCCCGCCCGAGGTCGTGGCGAAGGTCCTCGCGCTGCGCGCGGAACTGATCGCGGATGGCTGCGACGCCGGCCCTCACTCGATCGCCGGGATCCTCGCCGACCAGTTGACGGTCCCCCCTGGCGTCACCACCATCTGGCGGATCCTGACCCGTGCCGGGCTGGTCACCCCCGAGCCGCGCAAGCGGCCCAAGCGCTCGTGGATCCGCTTCGAGGCAGACCTGCCCAACGAATGCTGGCAGGCCGACTTCACCCACGTCAGGCTCGCCACCGGCCGTGACGCCGAAGTGCTGCTCTGGGTCGACGACCACTCCCGCTACCTGATCTCCGCCACCGCCCACACCCCCGTCACCGGACGCATCGTCGTCGACACCTTCCGCGCCGCCTGCGCGACCCACGGCACACCGCAATCCACGTTGACCGACAACGGATTCGTCTTCACCACCCGCCACCGCGGAGGCCCCAACGCCTTCGAGATCGAACTGCATGAGCTCGGCATCGCGCAGAAGAACGGCACCCCGAACCATCCCCAGACCCAGGGCAAGGTCGAGCGACTGAACCAGACCCTCAAGCTCTGGCTACGGGCCCGGCCCGCAGCCCGGAACCTTGCCGCCCTCCAGCCACTGCTGGACGAGTTCGCCGACCACTACAACCACCGGCGCAAACACCGCTCCCTGAACCGCCGCATTCCCGCCGACGTCTACTCGGCCCGCGCGAAGGCCACCCCCGACCACAATGCAGGCGGCCACTTCCGCATCCGCGACGACACCACCGACGCCGGCGGCAAGGTCACCCTGCGACGCGGCGGCCGCCTGCACCACATCAGCCTCGGCGCCGAGCACGCCCGCACCCACATCCGCATGCTCATCCACGACCTCGACATCACCATCATCAACCGCGACACCGGCGAGATCCTCCGCGACCTGGTCCTCGACCCCGACAAGGACAACCAGCCCCTCGGACGACGTCCCGGACCACCACCAGGAGGCAAGAAGGGCGGCATGAAGAAGGGCTACAAATTCCCACCCCGAGATATAAGCAAGTCCCGGGACACCCGATAAGGATGTCCCGGGACTTCACAGAAGTGGGTCGCCGGGGGCTCGAACCCCGAACCTACGGATTAAAAGGTTGTCGAGGGCCCCTCGCACTATGAGGGAAATCATTGCGTACGAACGATTTCCGTGTCAGCGGGACCCACCCAGAAC